>NZ_JBHFKZ010000070.1:0-19585 GCF_042879375.1 Photorhabdus sp. RM323S | reverse complement strand
GTTTTAATGCTTTTGTATTCGCGTTTTTAAATGATTATGACAGTTAACCTGTTATCGGAAGTCGTTTTTTTACTCGATGGATTTAATGGGTATAAAGTTTTAACCGTTGCTTTTATCCCTTTTAACACCTGATTTTTGTTAAGTTTAATCATCATCGGATATCGTGTTTTATGTTTAACGAACACGGATCATATTCACCTTTTATCTTTTCTGATGCTGTTAAATAACTGGCGAGAAAGCGCTTTAATATCCGTTTATTCGGGTGATATTATTTTACGTGCGATTTCTTTTCAACTTTGGATTAATGGTTAATGATTTTTCGATTAAATACAATTAACTCTCCTGATGAAAAGTTGCATTTATTGAGTTAGGTAAATCCACACTTCTAAACGTCTACACCTCTTTACATCCAAAATAAAATTAACATATGCCATTTGGCTATATATGGTTGTTATTCATTCTTTCAAAGAAACATATCTACAGAGTTATCCTTTATAACTATCTGAATATAACGGATTATCTGGAGATGATATGACCACATCACGCTCTGTTCTCGATATGATTGGCAATACCCCGTTGCTGGAGTTAACGCATCTGAATACCGGCCCGTGTCAATTATTTATTAAGTTGGAAAATCAAAACCCCGGGGGCTCGATTAAAGACCGCGTTGCACTTTCAATGATCGAGCAGGCGGAAAAGCAGGAGCTGCTTCAACCTGGTGGGACGATTGTCGAAGCCACTGCCGGCAATACCGGTATCGGGTTAGCCCTGGTCGCCTCCCTGAAAGGTTATAAGCTGATTCTGGTCGTTCCAGATAAGATGAGCCGGGAGAAGGTGTTTCACCTGCGTGCACTAGGTACCGATGTGCGTCTGACTCGTTCTGATGTCAGCAAAGGCCATCCAGAATATTATCAGGATTATGCCCTGCGTCTGGCTCAAGAGATTCCCGGCGCTTATTACATCGATCAGTTCAATAATCCGGCTAATTCAGCGGCTCACACCGCTACCACCGGCCCGGAAATCTGGCAGCAAATGGATCACCACGTTGATGCAGTGGTGATCGGTGTCGGTTCAGGCGGTACGCTGGGCGGTCTGAGCAATTATTTTGCTCAAGTTTCACCGGAAACCGAGTTTGTTCTGGCAGATCCGAACGGTTCTATCCTGGTGGACTATATCGAACACGGTAAATATGGCGAGGCCGGGAGCTGGCAAGTGGAAGGTATTGGCGAAGATTTTGTTCCTCCTCTCGGCGATTTCAGCCGGGTGCACCATGCATATCGTGTCAATGATGCAGAAGCTTTCTCCAGTGCGCGTGATCTACTGCTAAAGGAAGGTGTACTGGCCGGCTCTTCCAGTGGCACTTTACTGGCGGCCGCACTGCGTTACTGCCGATCGCAATCTACACCAAAACGCGTGGTTACACTGGCCTGTGACAGCGGAAATAAGTATCTGTCAAAGATGTTTAATGATTACTGGATGCTGGAACAAGGGTTCCAATCACGTGTGCTACAGCACGATCTGAGCGACTATATCACCTACCGTTATCAGGATGGCGCTACGGTTTTTGTGTCGCCGGAAGATACATTGAAAACCGCTCATACCCGAATGCGCCTATATGAGATTTCTCAGTTGCCAGTGCTGAGAGATGAACAAGTGACAGGCATTATTGATGAGTGGGATTTGATGCACACAGTGCAGGCTAATCCACACAATTTTACCCTGCCCGTTAGCCACGCAATGACTCATCAAGTGAAAACGCTGGATAAAAACGCTTCTTTGCAACAATTGATGGCAACTTTCGATGCCGGGCATGTGGCGCTGATCGTCGATAATGGCGGTTTCCTTGGGCTGGTGACTCGCACAGATGTGCTGAACGCATGGCGTCAGCAACTTAATTGATCTTTTTGCAGGAATAATTCTATGACCAAGTTTGATACCAAGACTGTTCACGCTGGCTATACACCCGATCATACCGGTGCGGTAATGCCAGCAATTTATGCAACTTCAACTTATGCCCAGTCAGCTCCCGGCCAGCACACTGGTTATGAATATTCCCGTAGTGGCAACCCGACGCGTGATGCGCTGGAAAGCGCTATCGCCGAACTGGAAAACGGTAACCGGGGGTATGCGTTCAGTTCAGGTCTGGCTGCCAGCTCCACGGTGCTGGAATTGCTGGATAAAGACAGCCATTTGGTAGCAGTAGATGATCTGTATGGTGGTACCTACCGACTGCTAGAAAAAGTACGTCGCCGTAGCGCGGGTTTGCGTGTCACTTATGTTGAGGCGCATGACATTATTGGCCTTGAAGCCGCAATTCGTCCCGAGACAAAAATGATCTGGGTGGAGACACCCACTAATCCACTGCTGAAACTGGCCGATCTGGCTGCTATCGCGCAAATAGCACAACAACACGGTATCATCAGCGTGGCAGATAATACTTTCGCCTCCCCGTATATTCAGCGCCCGCTTGATCTGGGATTTGATATCGTGGTGCACTCAGCAACCAAGTACCTTAATGGTCATTCCGATGTTATCGCAGGGCTGGCCGTCGTCGGCAAAGATGCAGACCTGGCCGAAAAGCTCGGTTTTCTGCAAAACTCGGTGGGTGGCGTGCTCGATCCATTTAGCAGTTTCCTGGTATTACGCGGAATGCGTACGCTTGCTCTGCGTATGCAGCGTCACATCAATAGTGCGGAAAAGATCGCACACTGGCTGGCGCAACAGCCGCAGATCGAAACTGTTTTTTATCCCGGTCTCCCTTCTCATCCTCAGCATGAGCTGGCAAAGCGCCAGATGAAGGGATTTGGCGGTATGATTTCCGTTCATTTAAAGGGTGATGATGATTATGCCCGTCGGCTGATTCAGGAGCTGAAATTATTTACACTGGCGGAAAGTCTGGGCGGAGTGGAAAGCCTGATAGGCCAACCATTTAGTATGACTCACGCTTCTATTCCGTTAGAAAAGCGTCTTGCTTCCGGGATTACACCACAGTTAGTGCGGATTTCAGTGGGTATAGAGGATGCGGAGGATCTCATCGCAGATTTGACTCAGGCATTAGAAAAAGCAGCTCAATAAAAGAGAGAAAAAGAGAAATGCCAGTCAATCGCTTAATTGACTGGCATTAGCTAAAAACCGTTCTTTATTATGCAACCGAAAATAAAGAGCAGGAGTTATTTATCACCCAACAGAACAGATTCCAGCGCGATTTCAATCATTTCATTGAACGTTGTCTGACGTTCTTCTGCAATAACGTGTTCACCTGTACGAATATGATCAGAAACGGTACAGATAGTCAGTGCTTTTGCGCCATATTCAGCAGCAACACTGTAGATACCCGCTGCTTCCATTTCTACACCCAAAATACCGTACTTTTCCATTACATCGTACATTTGTGTATCGGGTGTATAGAACAGTTCAATAGAGAAGATGTTGCCTACATGCGCTTTAATGTTTTTTGCTTTAGCGGCATCAACTGCATTACGGACCAGATCGAAATCAGCAATCGCGGCAAAGTCATGATCTTTAAAACGTATGCGGTTAACTTTGGAGTCAGTACAGGCACCCATGCCAATCACCACATCACGCAATTTAATGTCGTGACGTACCGAGCCACAGGAACCCACACGGATCAGGACTTTAACGCCAAAATCGGCGATCAGCTCTTTCGCATAGATAGAACAGGATGGAATACCCATACCGTGTCCCATCACAGAAATCGGGCGGCCTTTATAAGTCCCGGTGAAACCCAACATGCCGCGAACATTATTTACCTGCCGAACATCTTCCAGAAAAGTTTCAGCAATGTATTTTGCACGTAATGGATCACCCGGCATTAAAACAACATCTGCAAAATCACCCATCTCGGCATTAATATGAGGAGTGGCCATAATTAAGTTCCTTGTTTTTTATTTAATGATTATTTTAGTCAGCATATGACTGCCCGAAAGCAGCCAGTAATCAAATTCAAAACATAGATTTGCCGTATTCCATTGGCGACAGATCAAAATATTTAGCCACTGTCTGTCCAATATCAGCAAAAGTCTCACGGTGCCCCAGTGATCCGGGTTTCACTTTTTGCCCATAAATCAGCACCGGAATGTGTTCACGAGTATGGTCAGTACCAGGCCATGTTGGGTCACAACCGTGGTCTGCTGTCAGGATCAGGATGTCACCCTCTTGCACCAATTTCAGCATTTCAGGCAAACGGCGATCAAACAGTTCCAATGCAGCGGCATAACCCGGAACATCACGGCGATGACCGTAAGCAGAGTCGAAATCGACAAAGTTAGTGAAGACGATGGTGTTATCACCCGCTTTTTCCATCTCAACCAGAGTTGCATCAAACAGTGCGTCAATACCGGTCGCTTTCACTTTTTGCGTAATACCGACGTTTGCGTAAATATCCGCGATCTTGCCGATAGAAACAACTTCGCCATTTTTCTCATCAACCAATTTTTTCAGTATAGTTGGAGCCGGTGGCTCTACAGCCAGATCATGACGATTACCAGTACGCTCGAAATGACCTGCTTTCTCACCAACAAATGGGCGGGCAATCACGCGACCGATATTATAATCACCGTCAGTCAGCTCTTCACGGGCGATTTCGCACAGTTCATACAGGCGATCCAAACCGAAAGTCTCTTCGTGGCAAGCAATCTGGAATACCGAGTCAGCCGAGGTATAGAAAATCGGTTTACCGGTTTTCATATGCTCTTCACCCAGTTTATCCAGAATGACGGTACCGGAAGAGTGGCAGTTACCCAGATAACCCGGCAGGTTTGCGCGCGCGACCAGTTTATCCAACAATCCTTGTGGGAAGCTGTTTTCTTCATCTTTGAAGTAACCCCAGTCAAACAGAACCGGTACACCGGCAATTTCCCAGTGACCTGACGGTGTGTCTTTACCGGAAGAGAGTTCGCTGGCATAAGCGTAAGCACCGATAATGTCTGCGTCTTTATCCAAACCTACAGGGAAAGTTCCACAAGACTCCTCAGCCGCTTTACCCAAACCTAAACGGCTTAAGTTCGGCAAGTTCAGAACTCCTTTACGGCCAACATCGGCATCACCACGGGCACAGACTTCTGCAATGTGTCCCAGGGTGTTAGATCCTTTATCACCAAATTTTTCGGCATCTTCACTGGCACCAATGCCAAAAGAATCCAATACCATGATGAATGTACGTTTCATAATTTTCTCCTGCGTCAAGTCACGCTAACAATGCGGAAATGCCACCGTTATTTAATAATAAGTATGGTTATTACTCGCTGATTTGGCGATAAACCATTGGTGTGGCTGGTTTAGCTTCCATGCCCAGAACGATAGCTTTACGTACTGCCGCTGCCGCTTCCTGCCATTCGTTTTCATTGTTGGCATGAATAATAGCTAAAGGGGTATCTGCATTCACTTCTGAACCCAGAACAACGATATGACTCAGCCCCACACTGTAATTGATAAGATCTGTTGCCTTACGGCGTCCCCCACCAAGGGAAACCACAGACATTCCCAAAGCTCGGGTATCCATATCTGTGATAAATCCATGCTGTTCAGCCAATACCGGTTGGCTGAAAACAGCGGTTGGCAAATAACGGTCATAACGCTCAACGAAATCAACCGGGCCTTTTTGTGCAGCAACCATGCGACCAAAGATTTCTGCTGCTTTACCGTTATTTAATACAGACTGGAGTTTATTGCAGGCATCTTCACGGTCTGTTGCCAGATTACCGGATACCAGCATTTCAACACACAGTGCCATTGTAACTTCGAATAAACGTGGATTGCGATATTCACCCGTTAGAAAGCGAACGGCTTCACGAACTTCAAGTGCGTTACCTGCACTGGACGCCAGAACCTGATTCATATCCGTCAACAGCGCAGTCGTTTTGCAACCTGCGCCGTTTGCGACACTAACAATAGATTCCGCCAGTTGTTCCGATTCTTTATAAGTCGGCATAAACGCACCAGAGCCAACTTTGACATCCATTACCAATGCATCCAAACCCTCAGCCAGTTTTTTGCCGAGGATAGACGCGGTGATCAAGGGGATAGAATCCACCGTCGCGGTAATATCCCGAGTTGCATAGAAGCGTTTGTCTGCCGGCGCCAACGAATTGGTCTGGCCGATAATCGCGACACCAACGTCCTGAATAATGTTACGAAAGCGCTTGTCATCAGGAAAAATATCAAATCCTGGGATCGCTTCCAGTTTGTCCAGCGTACCACCGGTATGACCCAAACCACGGCCGGAGATCATCGGAACATAACCACCACAAGCCGCCACCATTGGGCCAAGCATCAGGGATGTGACGTCACCGACACCGCCGGTTGAATGTTTATCCACAACCGGGCCATGCAGATTTAAGCTTTGCCAGTTCAACACCGTACCGGAATCACGCATTGCCAGAGTCAGAGCCACCCGCTCTCCCATCACCATATCGTGAAAATAGATAGCCATCGCCAGCGCAGCAATCTGCCCTTCAGAAACGGTATTGTCACGCACCCCATTAATGAAAAAGCGGATCTCTTCTTCACTCAGTGGATGCCCATCACGCTTTTTACGGATAATTTCCTGTGCCAGAAACAAAGCATTCTCCTTATCATGATTAAAATCGGGAAAGGTTCAGCCATTACGCACCAACGGGTACGGTGTATGATTATCAGTAATTGCTGCTTTGTTTTTGCCCCTGATGACCCAGAGTGTTCAGCAAACTCCCCAGCAAGCTGGAAGCACCAAAACGGAAATGGCGGGCATCAACCCATTTATCACCCATAATGCGATCAGCCAATGCCAGATATTGTGCTGCTTCTTCCGCGGTACGCACGCCACCCGCCGGTTTGAAGCCAACGGTTTCACCCACTCCCATCTCATGAATAACCTTAATCATGATTTCAGCACTTGCCAGTGTGGCGTTAACCGGTACTTTGCCGGTGGACGTTTTGATAAAATCGGCACCGGCTTTAATTGAAATTTCAGCCGCTTTACGGATCAGCGATACTTCTTTCAGTTCACCTGTTTCGATAATGACTTTTAGCAAAACCCCCGCTTCCGCGCAGGCTTCTTTACAGGCTTTAACCATATCAAAACCAATTTTTTCATTACCGGCCATCAATGCGCGGTATGGGAAAACCACATCAACATCATCCGCACCATAAGCAATCGCCGCACGGGTTTCAGCTACAGCGATCTCAATATCGTCATTACCGTGTGGGAAGTTTGTCACTGTTGCAATACGGATTTCAGGGGTGCCCTGTTCACGCAGAACTTTACGCGCCAGAGGAATAAAACGCGGGTAGATACAGATAGCCGCCGTGTTACCCGCCGGGCTTTTCGCCTGATGACAAAGCGCCGTCACTTTTTCATCGGTATCATCATCATTTAGTGTCGTTAAATCCATCAAACTCAGCGCACGCTGCGCTGCTGCGGTTAAATCGGTCATAAAACTCTCCAACGTTATTATCGCGGCCGGCTTCACGCCGAAACCCCACATTTTCTTAAACGATTGTTTGTTGGCGAGCGGACTTGGTTCCTTGAAGACGTAGCAGTGGTATGCCCACGGCGACGGTTGAACTCCTTTTCACCGCACTATGCTCTCTTCGGCTTATGGTCCTTAATGCGAGCTTCGCCTTTATTCATACAATATTGGCATATTATTATTTGAACATTTAAACGTTCAAATAATCGTGCTAAACATCACACTAACACAATGTAATTTGCAAGATAATAATTTTATATGTGACATAAATCACATTGAAACAGGTTTGTCCTCTGATTTATCTGCAAATTGAGCCTTCTTACCAACAGATGATACACGATAAAAAATATAACTCACTCCCAGACAAAAATTTTGGATATGGAAACATGTTTTTTCATTATTAATTCAGCCTAGCTGTACTTTTTTCATTCAGCATCCAAATTCTTTTTTATGGCGGTTCCCCGTATCGGCCAGGAAGTGATCGTCTCCTATCTGAACGGCGATATTGATCGTCCGATTGTCACCGGCTGCACCTACAACGGCTTAAACCGGCCACCGCTGAATTTACCCGCCGAAAAAACCCGTACTACCTTTAAAACCCGGACTCATAAAGGGAAAGGTTTTAATGAATTGCGCTTTGAGGATGCAAAAGACCAAGAAGAGCTATTTATCCATGCTCAAAGAGATATGAAAAATCAAATTTTATCTGAACATACAGATTTGGTTTCCGAACACGAGTCTCTCCGTCACCGACTGAGAGCGGCTTATAATTATTTATTGGAATTAAACTTTCAAGAGCAAAATATGATCCAGTCTGATTTATATCTGGTGGCCTTTAATCCCGATTTTCAGTATGCCTCATCAATTAAATCGGCACTCGAATCCCCCGGTCAGAAGCCAGAGCAGCAATTTAAGGATTTTCTTCGTATTGCAAAAAACAAAATGAATAGGAGACGTTAATATGCCAACATACACTGAACCTTAAACATTAAGCCTCTCGAAAATACCCTCCAACTATATGTCTTTATTGGATTTTCTTTGAGGCAACTTCAACGCATTTCTGAAAAGATATTTTAGGGTCCAATCCAGATGGTGTTCTATTTCCGACCCGGCATGATGAATCATCGCGCCCAATATCGGTAACATTTGACGCAGGCAACCGACGGTACAGTGTTGGAATAGATACACCAAGGTTTTTGGCAACGTCCCTGGGAGAATAGAGATTTGAGGAATAATAAAACCCAAAACGCCGTCAAGCGGTCATTTTAAATAGCCAAAAATTAACCAGCCAATTTACATCGCTGATTGCCATTTTTAGCCGCCTCATTTACGATAGCCAAATGATCTATACTCATTTTGGCTATCTGTTAGGGATTACAATAATGTAATCTTTGACAAAATCTATCAACTTGCTATCACTAGTGATTAGTGGGATCTTGTTGTGTTTCGCCTGAGCGACAATCAATCGGTCAAACGGATCTTTATGTAAATTTTCCGGTAAATCACATACAACGAGCATATGATCGCTTTTAATGGGGATTTCAATCAATCCAGCTTCAAACAGTCCATCCCTGAACTGTTCGGGATCTACGGAAAAATTAGGCTTATTCAAATTGCTTTTAATGACCACTTCCCATATTGACGCGGCACTAAAACAAAGGGTTTTGTCGGTATCTTCCAGAAGAGCAACAACACCCGTTTTCAGTTTTTCCGGTTCATATGCCATAAACAGCAAGATATTGGTATCTAACAGCAATTCCATTAAGAGTATTTTCCTTCGAACATGTCAACAATTTCGGCTCTGTTCATATCGTCAAAATTGGTGGGAACACTACCTTTGCCTTTGAGGAAACCCAGTTTACGCTTAGGCTTCTCTTCTCTGTATGCGATGATTTTAACCAGTGCATGACCATTCTTGGCGATTATCACGGGTTCTCCAGTGCGAGTAACTTCCTGAACAATTTTGGATAGGTTAGTTTTCGCATCGTAGATGTTGATTTTTTCCATAACATTCCCTCTTGATATAGACACTTTCAATATATTTGCTTTCATTGGTCTAGTCAACTTGGTTAGGACAAATTATAGTTTGTAGTAGGTTATCTCAATATAATGTTTTCCCCGATCGTCTCAGTGTCGGCTGGATGCTTTACCAGCCCAGAGTGATTGATACATCCAATGACGTTGAAATTCAGTTAGTGGATCTGGGATTGCTACCATTAATGACTGAGATTTAATGGCAACGATATTATTTGCCAATGGTAAAACGATGGAGAACGCTAATGTCAAAAGCCGTTATCTTGCTGGGTGATATGACTGATCAGTTTCCCCAAGGAGATCGGATGAAGATAAAACCGGAAGGAAAATGGATTGCAGGCGGGATTATCCCGCCTGCATATTGCAACAAAGTTACAGCGCCAGGAAGAAACCCGCAATGGTTGCACTCATCAGGTTGGATAATGTACCTGCTATTACTGCTTTCATCCCCAGACGCGCAACATCCCCGCGACGACTTGGGGCCATACCGCCCAAACCACCCAACAGGATAGCGACAGAAGAGAGGTTAGCAAAGCCACACAGTGCAAAGGAGATGATGGCTTTGGTGTGACCTGACAGAACCTGTAAACCCGCAGCCGCAACCACATCATCCGATTGCAAATATGGGCCGAAGTTCATAAAGGCAACGAATTCGTTCACAACCAGCTTTTGACCGATAAAGGAACCGGCAACTGTTGCTTCATTCCACGGAACACCAATCAGGTAAGCAATAGGCGCACAAACCCAGCCCAGCACCAATTCAAGAGAAAGTTGTGGGTAATTCCACCAGCCGCCAACACCACTAAGAATACCGTTTACCAACGCAATCAAGGCAACAAATGCCAATAACATTGCCCCTACGTTCAATGCTAATTGCATCCCAGCAGCAGCACCAGAAGCGGCTGCATCAATGATGTTAGCAGGGCGATCCTCTTCCGCTACCAGTGACATGGCATCAGCTGTATCACGGGTACTTTCAGTTTCAGGTACTATCAGTTTAGCGAATAGCAGACCACCTGGAGCCGCCATAAAGGAAGCCGCAATCAGATATTCCAACGGTACGCCCATTGATGCATAACCGGCCAGTACAGAACCCGCAACCGATGCCAGGCCACCACACATAACGGCAAATAGTTCAGATTGGGTCATAGTGGCTATATAAGGACGAACAACCAGTGGCGCCTCAGTTTGGCCCACGAAAATATTCGCTGTGGCGGATAAAGATTCGGTACGTGAAGTGCCGAGAACTTTTTGCAGACCACCACCCAATATTTTGATAACGAGCTGCATAACACCGATGTAGTACAAAACAGCAATCAGTGAAGAGAAGAAAACGATAATAGGCAGTACACGCAAGGCGAAAACAAAACCACCACCACCACCAAACAGTTCAAACATTTTGGGGGAAACTAATCCACCAAAAATAAAATCCATTCCTTTCTGACCATACTGGATAACACTGGAAACTCCCTCAGACATACCCATTAATATTTTCTTGCCTGCGGGAACATAAAGTACAAAAGCACCGGTAGCAACCTGAATCAAAAAAGCACCAAGGACGGTACGAAGTTTAATAGCACGATAGTTACTGGAAAAAAGTACGGCGATCAAGATCAGCACTACCATCCCGACCAGGCTCATAAAGAGTTGCATTGGAAGAATCCCTGTTCACTTAATAATAAATTAAATATGTCAGTTAGAGTGTAAATGTTCACTGACACTGTTTCGGCGCTGATTATACTCAGTCATCGGAATGAACAAGCTATCTACATCACAAATACCCACCGAAAAAAGCAATGGAAAAGCGATAAATGTGATGTAAATCACATAAAATTGCGGAAATAATCGGCAATAAGATAATCTAACCATCGAGATGGCAAAATAACAAACAATTAAGGGATGATTATCAGGTAAGCGCAGTTAAAGTTTTATGATATACCACTCAACTATTCAACCCAAATAACTCAACACTGTTACTATAAAGCTGGGCGGCGATTTCGTCAGGAGATTCACGGCGAAGCTCACATAATGAAGCAAAAACCCCGGCAATTCTTTCCGGTCGGTTAGGTTGTCCCTGAAACCCAAAAAGTGGCATATCCGGTGCATCGGTTTCCAGCACAAGAGAAGTTAAAGGAAGTTCAGCAACTGCGCGACGGGTTTTCTGTGCTCTTTCATACGTAATGGTTCCCCCTACCCCGATGTTGTATCCCAAACGGATAAAAGCCTCTGCCTGAGATAAACTACCGGCGAATCCATGTATCACGCCAGTACGAGGAAGGTCGATTCTTCTCAGGATCGCAGCCAGTTGATCATGGCTTTTTCTGGAATGAAGTATGACGGGCAATTCACACTGTTTTGCCAGCCGCAATTGAGCGAGCAGTAATGCTTTCTGTTTTTCAAACTGAGGGTCAGCCATATAGAGATCAAGGCCAATCTCTCCGACAGCCACCCGCTTTTCACTTTTCTGTTTCAGTAATCGCTCCAAATCCGCAAGATGCGATTCCTGATGTTCATCGATATAAAGAGGATGTAAACCCAGCGCCGCATAAATCTCTGGATAAACACGAGCCAGTTCAAATACCCGTTGCAAATTTTTCCTGCTAACAGCAGGAATAATAATTTTATCCACACCATCCTGTGCCGCCCGTTGCAGACTCCGCTGTTCGTCATCACGAAACGGGGGAAAATCAAAATGGCAGTGGGTATCAATAAACATGAAACTATCCGTTATTCATCTGTTCTGGCGACTCTGCCAACGTAGTTAGCGATTGAACCAAAACGCTATTTTCTTCACTCCGGCGCAAAACATGACGGCCCAAACGATAATTTTTACGCTCCGCCATACCAAACTTATCACCAACAAATGCCTGACCAACCGTCGCCAGGAAATAGCGACCACAACGACGCCCAAGATGATAATCCTTATTCAGTGCCGACAAACGACTTCCTAATGCACTTGCAGTTAATGGCGCAGGCGGATAGATTTCAAAAATCTGTACATTATCAGGTGGATTCTCAATAAATTTCTGTGTGCGGTAATAGCTTTTCGCATGTTGCTGTAACATCCGTACCATCTTTTGCAGGCTGCTATCCCCCAACCAGCGTTCCATCCGTTTCATCCAATCAGGCGTGTAATAGAGCTGCGAAGGAACAGTGCGGATCACCACTATCGTATCAGCACCACGGCGATACGCCTCTTCCACAGGAATAGCGTCACTGATACCACCATCATAATAAACGACATCATCAATCGTCACACCATTACGATAAAGCCCAGGAATGGCACTTGATGCCTTAATCACTTCCAGCCAATTCTTCCCGTCAGGATGAAAATAGGTTGGTTCAAAATTATCTGAACGACACGCGCACATATAAAATTCACATCCGGCGTCAAATTTACGTAAAGCGGCGGGGATATCCAATGGAAGTTCCTGAAAAACGGTCTGCAAAAACCAGTCTAAATCAACTAAATGACCACCACGAACAAAACGCAGAGGGTTAAAGAAATCAGGTCTGGTCGTATAACGGCTGATAGCCCGCCGAGCATATCCACGCTGCCCGCAAATATAGGCCGAAAGGTTCTGAGCACCCGCCGAAGTACCAAGCAATAGATCAAACGGGTTAAATTCAACACGCATAAATTCATCCAGTACACCCGCAGTAAAAATGCCACGCTGTCCCCCACCCTCACAAACAAGTGCAACCTTTCCAGATTTAATATGCGATTTATATTTATGGGATAATAGATCAATATTTCCCAAAGTTATCGGTATACGTTTCCCCACACAGTCCCCCAAGAAAATAAATGACGGATAGAGAGCATAACTTGAGAAGTTATTATCCGTCATTATATTATGGTGCTACGTAGTCAATATTTTGATAAAAACCCCTGGTGAGGGCACATATCCGATTAGTACAAAACAAAATTATTTGAATGGAAAACAACCACCAAATTAGAAAAACATATTATTTTTTTATGGTCAGACCGTTTTGAATAGATTTGACCCCTTTCACTTGAGAGATAACATCCAACACTTTTCTGGATTGCTGCTCGCTTTTCACAAAACCAGAAATATAAACAACGCCTTTTTCTGTTTTTACCGCGATACCGGTGCTGTTGATACCTTTTTCCGCCAACAACTCACTTTTGATTTTCGCTGTGATAGCACTATCATCCATGTAACCATCGACGCTTTTCATGGAGTCATCGATTTTCTGACCAGCACTGTCAAGTGCTTGTGTCGCTTTATTTTTAAAAGACTCTTCCGCCAGCACACTACTGCTGACCAGGGCTGTACCCAAAACAACAGCCATCAATGTGTAAGTCAATTTAACATTCTTCATCTTATACCTTCCTTTTTGTCGGTTAGATTTCTGAATCTATAAAGCCATGCAAACTGTCTTTGCATAAAGACATCTAAACAAAACCACAATCCGCATTAGAATTAAAAATAGCTTATTGCCTCCAATAACTAAGTTAAATTGGAAAATAAAAACATCAATACAGCGAAAGACGAAGAAATAATAACAGGAAAATTAAGCAAAGCGCTATAAAATAAGACCAATCTTACCGACTAAAATTATAAATTATTCTTGTGTTACATATATTTTTGTAAAGAAAAAGGCTAACCTATTGTTAGCCTTATAAAATATTAATGTTCCCGTGTCTTGCGGAAATTGACGTCAGGATAACGTTCACGGGTCAGATTCAGGTTAACCATAGTGGGTGCAATATAAGTCAGATTTTCACCCCCATCGAGCGCCAGGTTTTGTTCATTCTTACGCTTAAACTCTTCCAGTTTTTTTGCGTCATGGCACTCAACCCAACGAGCCGTTGAAACGTTTACCGGTTCATATAAGGCTTCAACGTTGTATTCACTTTTCAAACGGGCAACAACCACATCAAACTGGAGAATACCTACCGCTCCCACAATCAAATCGTTATTTACCAGTGGACGGAATACCTGTACCGCGCCTTCCTCAGAGAGTTGAACCAATCCTTTCAGCAGCTGTTTCTGTTTCAGGGGATCGCGCAGGCGGATACGACGGAATAATTCCGGAGCAAAGTTAGGAATACCGGTAAATTTCAGATCTTCCCCTTGAGTAAAGGTATCACCAATCTGGATTGTGCCGTGGTTATGCAGACCGATAATATCTCCTGGGTAGGCATGATCCACATGAGAGCGATCACCCGCCATAAATGTCAGCGCATCAGAAATCACCACATCTTTCTTGGTTCTTACCTGACGCAGCTTCATGCCTTTTTCATATTTACCTGACACCACACGCATGAAAGCCACGCGGTCACGGTGTTTAGGGTCCATATTGGCTTGGATCTTAAAGATAAATCCGGTGAATTTATCTTCCTGAGCGGAGACTTCCCGCGCATCGGTCTGACGAGGCATCGGCGCAGGCGCCCATTTAACCAAACCATCTAGCATATGGTTAACACCGAAGTTACCCAACGCGGTACCGAAAAATACCGGCGTCAGTTCACCTTGCAAAAATGCCTGATGATCAAATTCATGGGAAGCCCCCTGAACCAGTTCCAGTTCCTGACGCAATTGTTCAGCCAGATCTTCACCAATCGCCACATCCAGCTCAGGGTTATTCAGCCCCTTGATAGCACGAACTTCCTGAATAGTATGACCCTTTCCGGTCTGATACAGATAAGTTTCATCAAGATAGAGGTGATAAACCCCTTTGAAATATTTACCACAGCCAATCGGCCAGGTAATTGGAGAACAAGCGATATTCAACTCATTTTCCACTTCATCCATCAGTTCCATTGGATCACGGATATCGCGATCAAGCTTGTTCATGAACGTCAGAATTGGAGTATCGCGCAGACGGGTCACTTCCATCAGTTTACGTGTACGATCTTCAACCCCTTTAGCGGCATCAATGACCATCAAACAACAGTCAACAGCCGTCAATGTACGGTAAGTATCTTCGGAGAAGTCTTCATGCCCCGGCGTATCAAGCAGGTTAACCAAACAATCGCTATAAGGAAACTGCATCACAGACGTGGTAATGGAGATACCGCGTTGCTTTTCCATTTCCATCCAGTCAGATTTAGCGTGCTGATTTGAACCACGGCCTTTTACCGTACCGGCTTTCTGAATCGCCTGTCCGAACAGCAACACTTTTTCAGTAATAGTTGTTTTCCCTGCGTCAGGGTGAGAAATGATCGCAAAAGTTCGCCGTTTAGCGACTTCCGGCTGAAAAGGGGAATTTGACATCAATAACAATCTTCTGCTTTGTAAACGGGCTTGTACTCAACATTAGACGCTTCCCCGCAAGGAAAACAGCTGCCAAACCCGTGGGTGAATGAAAAATTGGCGCTCATTTTCGCTGAAATTGGTGCTATAAACAATCAATCAATTTTATCGCACTTATTACGCAAATAACGGCAACGCCATGATGATGGCATCTTCTTTACCTGTCACAGTAGGATAGTAATTCTTACGGACAGTCACTTGATTAAAGCCTGACTGCTCATACAACCTGATAGCAGAGCAATTCGATTGTCTTACTTCAAGCCATAAAGTATTAATTCCCTTCCCCGACAAAATGGTTATTAAATACTCCAGTAGCGCTTTACCGTAGCCTTGACCTTGATAGTCGGGATGAACAGCAATATTAAACAAGGTGGCTTCATCTAATATCAATTGGGTTACAGCAAAACCAATAAGCTGTTCATTAATCACTATTTTATAATTCAGATACCGTTCGCCCTGATTACTGAAAAATGTTTTTTCACTCCACGGAAACGCATGACTGGCTTTCTCAACCAGAAAAGCGGACGAGAAATCAGCGGGGGTTAATAGAGAAATGTTGTTCATGTTGCGAAATCTGCCGCCAAAGGGAACGTTTTGCCTTCCCGTCACAATATAAATCATTTAATGCAGGGCTTCTCAAAGAAATTCCCTGCCATGATAGTGTAATATCCACCCCCAACAGCCAACATGGGCATTGAACCTGTTCCGGTAACATCGCAATATTATCCGATGTAATGCAGTAAACAGAGGATTTATCCAGTCCCATAGCTGTGAAAATATCTATTAATAATGAATTAGTTAAATCAATTTGGTCATTAGTAATAATCAGCAGACGGGTGGTATCGGGTAAGTGAACGGCTAACTCACCTTGCAAAACCGCTGGGTTACGCAAGCCCCATTGGGTAATTCCCAATTGAGCTAATAACCTGTCGCGCCGGGTTACCATATTTATTCACCTGCTGTAAAAAATAATCAGTAATATGTTATCAGAGGCCACTACCTGCGCCAATATTGGGCTGTAGATTTACCCATCCCTGATACTTGGCACAAAACATAAAACAGAACACAAAGGAGCTATAGACAAATGTCTGCGTTAACCCCCGCCAGCGAAGTTATTTTGCGTCACAGTGAACAATTTGGTTCTCATCACCTGCTGCTCGCCGGTGATATCCAAGACACACTGGCAACCCAAATTGATGCTACCAGTGTGCGAGTACACACTAACCAGTATCATCACTGGCAATCACTGATCCGTACTCTGGGCGATAATGCCTTGTTTGGTTTGGTAGCAGAAAAGGGATTTACCCAGAGTTGTGACACACTGATCTACTACTGGCCCAAGAGTAAGCAGGAAGCTCGCTTTCAGTTACGCAGCCTGTTTTCTGTTCTGCCAAAAGATATTGATATTTTCGTTGTCGGTGAAAACCGTAGCGGAGTACGCAGTGTAGACAAACTGATGGAAGGAATGGCAACTTTCCGGAAAATCGACAGTGCCCGCCGTTGCAGCCTGTTCTATGGCCGGCTGGAACATGAAGTGCTGTTTGATCAGGAAAATTGGTGGAACAGTTATCAGGTGGAAAACGTTACGGTGAATACTTTGCCGGGGATATTCAGCCAGGATGGACTGGATGTTGGTAGCCGTTTATTACTCTCCACTTTTGACAAACCTCTCTCTGGCAACTTACTGGATATCGCATGTGGTGCTGGTGTTCTGGCTGCCGTACTGGGTAAGAAAAACCCTGAGTTAGCGCTCACTCTCAGTGATGTCAATGCAGCGGCTATCGCTTCCAGTAAAGCGACGTTAAAAGCCAATAAGCTGAAAGGTCATGTTGTAGTCAGTAACGTTTATTCCAACATTGAAGATAAATTCAACTGGATTATCTCCAATCCCCCCTTCCATGACGGGCTGAAAACCAATCTACAAGCAGCGGATGACCTGATCCGCCAAGCGCCTAACTACCTTAAACCCGGAGGCAAACTACGGATTGTCGCCAACGCTTTCCTGCCTTATCCCGATTTACTGGATAAAACTTTTGGCAATCATGAAATCATTGCTCAAACGGGTAAATTTAAAGTTTACCAGGCAACGAAAAAATTCTGATTTGTTCAGCCTGCCCCTGGCCCACGGACAGGCTGTTTTAACAAAATCGTAAGGAGTGATGATTTTTACGGCAATCATGCGACGCTGTAATAAATAATGATTGACGCAGGCTGCAAAACCTCTAGAATTCGCCCCCATGCTATCAAGCGACTGGCTGGATAGTGTCTGAATTTGCGAGGGTGGCGGAATTGGTAGACGCGCTAGCTTCAGGTGTTAGTGTCCTTTCGGACGTGGGGGTTCAAGTCCCCCCCTTCGCACCAAATCAGACAACCGCTGATTAAATTCGGCAACAAGAAATGACAGTACCTGCGAGGGTGGCGGAATTGGTAGACGCGCTAGCTTCAGGTGTTAGTGTCCTTACGGACGTGAGGGTTCAAGTCCCTCCTTTCGCACCAATCTGTTCATTTTCCGCATCAATCCTCCTCCGCACCCGTTTTTTCTTCAATAAAACATCAAAAACAGCCAAACCGATGTACCCCAGCTAATAAGACACACAACACAGCAAACCCCGATGGAATTAACAGAAAATGGCGTGACTTCTGGTTCAGCAACATAAATAAAGTCAGCAGCATTGCGACGACAACCCCAATTTTAAGCTGCTCAACCCCAGGATTGACGATGACGAATAGCATTCCGGCCAGACTGGATAACCCCATTCCCCACAAACTGGTGATACCCTGCCAGAAAAACGATCTTTCTCTATCTTTAACCCTGATCATAACTTGCACCAAATCAAATGATAATGATTACCAATATCATATATGAAAAAGTGTCAAGTACAAGCCAGTTGCAATCACGAGATAAGGGGATTACTCAGCATGGCAGACAAGATCACTTAATACAGCTAATCACTCTTTCCCTTAAATTCAACTTTGGGTACTCCAATCGGCTATGCGTAAGACCAGCTCTTATCATCATTTGTAAATAGCCCAATGCGACTGCTGAAGGGTCAATTACTTGGATTGGCGTTCCTATTGCTTCCATTTCTTTAGATATTAACCCGGCAGGAAAATACATCGACTAAGCCGCATACTTGATAAACCTCGAATTGAAATAACTGATGACGCGTTTTGGTTGGCGTTGTAACTTGCGCATACAAGAACGAGTTCGTTTTTTGATCTCTTCGACACTACGCATTGCTGGCCTGCTGTGTATCATCCCTTTGACATCACAGTTCAGATATTCATCTGGATTCAGTTCCGGTGAATAAGCCGGAAGATAAAACACCTCCAGACGACGTTTCACTGAGGGCTGCTCCAGCCAATCTTTCACTTTTTTGGCATGGTGAATCCGCAGGTTATCCAGAATTAAAAAGCTTTTGCCTGGACAGGATGTCATCAACGCCCGCATAAATTTGAGCAGGGTATCTGCCGTCATATTGGATTCATACAGCATAAAGCGGACGGTTCCCTGATTAGAAATGGCGGAAATCATATTCAGGGTATGCCGCCTGACGGGGATAGGCTGAGTCGGTGTTTTCCCTCTGGGCGCATAACACCGGCCATGTTGCTCGGTATTTCGGATACCGGTTTCATCGCCCCAATAGATTTGGGCCTGTTCTTTTTTGGCGCGTTCCTGGATCTGGGGATATTCTTCGTTCAGCCACGTTTGTACACGAGCCGGGTTCTGCTCCCACGCCTTCTTCAACGGCTTTTGCGGCGTAAATCCCCATCGTTTGAGGTAATCACCGAGTGTTCGAA
>NZ_JBHFKZ010000069.1:0-19752 GCF_042879375.1 Photorhabdus sp. RM323S | reverse complement strand
GTGGAAACGGTGAATTTGGCTCAGGGGGCATATCCTGGTTTGAGATCCGTTAATGAGATCCCTTCTCTTGGATATAACGGCGCGTTCCAAGGTAGAGAGCATACTAACTATGCAAAAGGGATCAGCGTCGGCGATTCCGACTATGGCCAGATCTGGGTTAATTCATCCGGGCGGTTATTTGCACAATTTTCCAATAATAATGGTGCAAAACCGGGAGGGGAATGTGTTTATACTGACGATATCATCGTTCAAAAGGCTAATAATGCCGTGCCTAGCAGTCGGAAAATTAATGGCAAGACGTTGAGTGAGGATATCAGTTTAAGTGCCGGGGATGTGGGGGCTTTGCCGGAAACAGTTTATGTTGAAAGTATTCCCACCCGCAGGTTTGTGGGGGCATTTTCTGGCGGAGGCGGAGCGGGATGGGTCAAAGGCATTAACATCGGGACAGGCGGTGATACGGGGCAAATCTATGTTAATCAATACGGTGAGCTATATGCGTATTTTTTTAATACTAACGGTTCAATAGACGGTGGTCCAGTCAGTAACTGCCCCTTAGGCGCTCCTGTTCCGTGGCCGTTACCCAATGCGCCTGCCGGCTATCTCACATGTAACGGCCAGACATTTGTTAAATCACACTATCCCAAATTGGCAGCAGCTTACCCTTCCGGTGTACTACCTGATTTACGCGGTGAGTTCATCCGTGGCTGGGATGATAGTCGTGGTATAGATGGCGGGCGTGGGATTTTGTCGTGGCAAACTGATGAATTTAAATCTCATGCACATAGTTATGCATATATTACAGAGCCGGGTCTGGGCCGAGCAGGGGGAACTGGGGCACATGTAACGACGAATGAAACAGATAAAACTGGGGGTAGTGAAACCCGCCCCCGCAATATCGCATTTAACTACATAGTGAGAGCAGCATAATGACAGAACAAAAATACTCTTTAGAACACGAAACAGCCGTATTGGGTAAAGATGGATTAGCGACTCAAGCGGGCTGGATAAAGGTTTATCACTCTAATCAAATTACACGAGAATTCACGAGCTCTGATATTGAATACGTCATGCTCGGTGTCAGCTTATCGGCTGGAGCCTATCCCGACGCCCCCGAACTTCCGAAATCTGATGATGAGGCTGTTTGTAGAAGCGAAGATAAACTCTGTTGGGAAATCCTCCCTGACTATCGCGGTAAAATCGCTTACGACACGCAAACTCGTGCTCCGACCGAGATAACAGAAATCGGTGAGTTGCCCGACACACTCACATTCAAAAAACCACCCACTGATTTTGACAAATGGGATGGTAAAGAGTGAGTAGTAGATAAAGACCTTCTCAAATCGCATCAGATTGATGAAGCCAAGCAACAGCAAGCAGCACTGTTACAACAGGCAAATGACACTCTCTCATTGTTGCAAGACTCGGTTGACTTAGAAGTTGCTACAGACTCAGAGAAAGCCGCTCTGCTTGAATGGAAGAAGTACCGGGTATTACTAAGTCGGGTAGATACTTCACAAGCGCCTAATGTTGAATGGCCGGAGCAGCCGAAGTAAGACAAAAGCCGGTTAGTCCGGCTTTATCCGTCCTCACCACCACTTTCCCTCATCCCCAATTTAATCACTCCGCAGGTTTTTCAGACCAGGTAATATCCGGTGCTGATGTGACATCAGCCCAACTCAGTAATACCCACATATTTTCCAAGCAATCAGCGATGATTTTTCAATTTACTTACGTGGTGCGCTACAATCATCACTCAATGATTAACACTGATGTAAACTATGTTCCCGCCATATGTGTTAACCTCATACTATTTATTGTCAATTTTTACTCTAGTGTTATTATCACCACCCACCAAATAAGTAAATCCGTCCTCTATGGCGCAATTGAATGAAAATAAACTATAATTTCTATCATGGAGATACACCGGTTTACTCCGAATGTCATCAGAAAGATTTATAACTTGACTTGGTTTTACTGTATCTGATGAATAGGCTGTTACAATCTAACTGAATTTATGTTGATACTTATTGTCAGATTCGGACTTTGTATACGCGTCAATTTACCTGCTAAAATTGAAATGTTCACTGTTACATCAATTGACACTCCTGCTATCATTCGAACTGTAGCTAGTTTATTGGCAACAACCGCCGTGCTATTTGATGGGACCTTCTCCACATCCGCCGCTTCTAAACTAATATCCCCCCAAAGTTTTCCCATTAATTTTCCGACTACTTAGCACTACCCTTTAGCCAAATTGACGGTTTTCACTAAACTCGGTAAAAAATATCTTGAGATATTCCCCAGTAACGACAAGTCTTACTAACATTATTACCCTCTTGAACGTGAACTAATATTTTGAGCTTTCTTTTTCCAATTATATAAGTATTTAAGTTTATAAAAATAATTAAATCATTCTGATTCACATGATGAAAAATACATAGTATGGTACTAGTGGAGGATTCATCCAGATGAAAATATTGGACTTTAATTTCTATCGTCTTTGAAAGCGAAACTACTTTTTACTATTACTTGATTTCCTATTAATACATAGATATGAAACTTACAAAAAGTCATCTAATCAAACTGTTATCAGTTGTTGAGTTCTTTACCTCTTGTCTTTTAGTTCATATGATTTTAGGTTACCGTTTAAAAGTAGGTTATGTACTTACTGTATTCCCTATTTTCTTATTGCTAAGTTATTTTTATAAGATTTATAGAGTTCTTCCTATCTCTCTTAGTATAGTGACTCTCATTTATGTTTCTACTGTGCTGGTGTATGACCAGCCGAACTTTAATTTTACTTTCTATTCATATCGGGAATTTTCTCGATATCAATCAGCACTAGGTGTAATCTAATGAAAAATATTCCACGCTCTACCTTAAACGATATCATTGAATGGGATGTTAATAGTTGGTCTAAATGTTTAGATTTTTGGCTTTCAAAGGGAAAGGTTAATTTAGAAAATGCTCAAGCTTTGGAGATTGGCAGTCGCAATGGTGGTTTGTCATTATGGGCATCACTAAATGGTGCTAGAGTAATTTGCTCAGATCTTGGCGGCCCGAATAAAAAAGCTTACCAAAAACATAGAGATTACAATCTTAGTGATTATATTACATATAAAAATATAAATGCATTAAACATTCCATATGAAAATGAACTGGATATTGTACTTTCTAAATCAGTTATCGGCGGTATAGGGCGCAATAATAATATTGAAAATCAGAAAATAGCCACATCAGAAATATACAAATCTTTAAAGAAAGGAGGAGAATACTGGTTTGCTGAAAACCTATTAGCATCTCCTGCACATAAAATATTAAGATCTAAGTTTATCCAATGGGGAAATGAATGGAAATATATAACAATAAACGATATGAATGAATATTTATATCAATTCTCAAGTGTTGAATATACTACCGTAGGGTTTGTTTCCTGTTTTGGAAGAACAGAAAAACAAAGAAGAATATTAAATTTTTTTGATAAATTTATATTCTCAGCAATAATTCCTGAAAAATGGAATTATATTATGATTGGAGTGGCTAAAAAATAGAGTTTTTTTTCATATAAAGCTTGAGGTTTGGAATGAGGGAAAACATCCCTCATTCATTTTATTTAGGATTTATAAACTGAACGATAAATATTTATCGTTTCTGAGACCATTCTCCTAACATCAAATTCATTAATTGCTTTTTCTCTGGCCTTTTCAGACAGCCTTTCTAATTCTTGAGATGATAAACCCGCAATCAGTTTTAAAATCTCATATACTGATGCTTCATTTCCCGCTTTTGTGATCCAGCCATTAACACCATGCTCAATGTTTTCTGGTAATCCCCCGAAGTCACTAACAATAATAGGCAGACTACAAGCCATCATCTCTCTGCAAGCAAAACTGATAGTTTCACAATTGGTAGATAAAACAAAGCCTACAGAAGCGTTCTTCATGTAATTAATGATCCTTTTGTCATCATCGATATAACCAGTGAATTCAATATCAACATGAGAGAAAGGAATACCGACTAATTTATTGATATCTTTTTGGTAAGGAATACGCCCAATGATCTTTATACGAAATTTATCAGATAATGCTTTATCTTTTGCTAGGCATCTTATCAACAAATACCAACCCTTGTGCCCAGCTGTCCCAGCAGAAGAAATAAGCGTTATCTTTCCTTTTTCTGTAATTATACGTTCAATCTTCCATTTGTCAGTATTAACACCATTTTTTATGGTAACAGCCTGTTTGTCAGAGACAAAAGAGTAGCATTGGTTTCTGGTGGCGTCACTAACAAAGATGATTTTTTCATTGAATTTTTTCAACCTGATTCTGGATAACCAGGACACAAAATAATGATTATGTTTTGTATAGATTATCTTACTTTTCACGCCAAAAAGAACCTTTGCTAGGATAGCGATCTTATTATCAGAAGTTCCATTAGTATGAATAACGTCAATTTTTTGTTTTTTTACAATACATGATAAGGTCTTACAGGTTGTTACGAGTTGTTTAACTTTATTGAGTTTGCAGAAAAAATAAAGTGGAACAACATTATTGAATCCAGAGCTGATAAGTTCTTTGTACAATCTACTTTCTGGTGGGCAAGCAACAAATAGTTTCCCTTTGTTATAATCAAAATACTTAACTATGCTCATTATATATGTGGTATGACCACCACCATTTCCTGTATGAAAATTTGTAATCATAATATTCATGATTCTTGCTTACTCTTACCTTTAATTATCTGTTAAGGTTATGAGCTATGTCTCATAGCCTTGTTACTAAAATTCTTATTTTTCTCTGTTACGTAGTCAGGGTTTTAAATATTCAACAGGCTATTTCTTTGCAGTAAATCCTCTTAAGAATATTATCAGACCCAATATGCTGTTTGATCAACTGCTGAGAATCTGGGACATATGAATCGATAAAATTCTTGTTTGCTACACCATGTAATTTTAGCATGTTTTGCGTAATCGATAGTTAGGTTACGAAAGGGTATTTAAAGCTTACCTGTTTACAATACTCTGCTTTACAGAGATATCAACTTATTCTAAATTACGTAACGTAAAGATATATAATAATCTCTAGGCAGTGTCGTCATGAAATTTTCAGCCAAAGAACAAAGCAACGGATTTGCACTGCGGCAAGAAAAGACGCACTATTTTTTGCATAGCGCGTGGCTATACCACGCCAGCGCTTAAGATGAAGGAAAGCATTTTCAACCAAATGGCGAAGCCGGTAGAGTTCACGATCATATTCTCTGGCGACCTTCCGATTTTTCCGGCTAGGGATCTGGACTTGCATGCCTTGTTGTTCAGCTTTTTCTACTATTGCGTTGCTATCATAGCCCTTGTCCGCCAAGAGATGCTCTGCATTGAGCCCTTCAATTAAGGTCTCAGCTTGTGAACAATCCGCTGTGGTACCGCTTGTAATAACAATTCTGACTGGCATACCATGCGCATCCACGGCCAAATGTATCTTTGTATTGAGCCCCCTTTTGTGAGCCCCATATCCTGATTACCTCCTTTGGCTCCTGCCGCATCGGGATGAACCTTAATATGGCTGGCATCAAGCATTAACCACTCGAAATCGGGGTCATTGACCAACTGTTCGAGCAGCTTTTCCCATATACCTTTGTCTCTCCAGCGGCAAAAACGACGGTGGGTATTTTTCCAGTCACCATAATCAGTATGGAGGTCTCGCCAAGGCGCACCCGTCCGTAAAATCCAAAACACCCCATTGATAAAACGCCGATTATCTTCAGCTACACGCCCCCAAGCGCCTTTACGCCCTGGCAAATGAGGTTCAAGCATGCTCCAGGCGCGATCTGAAATATCGTGGCGGCGGTGTGCAGGTGTACTCATGGTTAATCGACTCTTATGATGGAATGATGGGGCATTATTATTGCACGAAATTTCTCATGACGACACTGTCTAGGGAAGAATTTGGCTAGGTAAAAATTGAATCTTGGTTTTTCCTAAATTTCTTTTAATAAGATTAATAGAGTTCTTATTATTCTTCTCGGTATAGTCACTCTTATTATGCCCCTATCGGGCTGACTGTAGTGGCCAACTAATTCCGGACAGTAAATTAATCTGATTTCAAGCTTCTGAATAGCCCTTTCCATTGGGGTATTATCCCAGCAATTGCCACGGCGGTTCATACTTCGCGTCATGCGATAACGCCATAGCCTTTGCCGGAATTGCACGGCTGATATACCGGCCACTACAAAATCGGGCAAGCGGGAACGATGTAGTGCCGTTTTTGTTGAATGCATGATCCCGTCTGTGGACTCTGTTAATTCACCTATTGGTTAAATTAACCTTTGATTTAAATTCATCTTTGAGTTAATTTTCCCGAAAAGGGGGATGCATGTTTGAACTGATATTTCACGAAGAAGCTAACAATGAGATTCAAGCACTGGACGAGGTGATGAAAGGTAAAACGGTACTGGCACTTGATAAACTAGAAGCCAGGGGGAACACATTGCGGTACCCGGCAACAGAACCGTTGCGTGACGGGTTATTCCAGTTACGCGTTGGCAATAAAGACATTACCCGGACCATTTTTGCTTATGCCGTCAGCCGGCGAATTTACATACTCCGCACATTTATCAAGAAAACACCGAAAACCCCAGCGCCAGAAATAAAACTGGCATTGCAAAGATTAGAGGAGATGACAAATGAAAGTTAAAGGTATTCCCTGGTCAGAAGTCAGGGCACAAGCCCTTTCATCCCCCGGAGCTCAGGCCGCTTATGAAGCAGCCAAGCAGGAAGAGGCACTCTACGAGTTGATACAGAGCATGAAAAAAAGGGCAGGCATTAACAGTTCACAGTTAGCCGAACGACTGGGAATTACTCCACCGGCAGTTGCTAAGGTTGAAAAAAACCCGATGAAAGCCAGCGTTGCGACACTTGAGCGCTATGCGGCGGCGTGTGGCGTTAACCTCAAAATTAGTATCGTTTAACTGTTGCCCGTCGCCTCTTGGATATATCAACTAAGAGGCGACGGGTATTTACTAACCAATGAACCCCGCGTATTTCTTATTCAGCGCACATGTCCGGCTATTGCGTTTAAATTTCCAGCGTTGGTGGGGGCGACAGTATGACTGTGGGCGTGGCTGGTAGTGGTCTTTGCCAATTTGTCAACAATATCAATAAGATCTGTCTGCAACATTAACATGTTGATGCTGTCAACTACCGAGACAAACCAATCAACTCATGTATTGCAGCCACGCTGCGGCGGATGCCTGCTATTTTCTCTGTCAGTGCTCCTCCTACGGTTTTTTCGTTATTCTGAGACCAATAAGGTTTTTTGGGTTCTGGCCGACTTCTCTTGTGTTCCGAAAAACCAGAATGAAATCATGGGGATCATGCCCCTATCCTGACTTCGGCTGCTTCGGCCATTCAACATTAGGCGCTTGTGAAGTATCTACTCGGCTTAATAATACTCGGTATTTTTTCCATTCAAGCAGAGCGGCTTCCTCAGCTTCGGTAGCAACTTCTAAATCAACAGAGTCTTGCAGTAACGAAAGTGTCTCATTTGCCTTTCGTAGCAATGTGGTTTGTTGTTGCTTGGCCTCATCAATCTGATGCGATTTGAGAAGGTCTTTATCAACTACCCATTCTTTACCATCCCACTTATCATAATCGGTGTCGGGTTGTTTGAAGGTCAGGGTATCGGGTAACTCACCGAGTTCAGTCACTTCTTGCGGCGCTCGTGTTAGTGTGTCGTAAGCGGTTTTTTCACGATAGTCAGGTACTATTTCCCAGTGTGTGCAATCCTCACTACGACAAACGGCCATATCATGTGATTTGGGAAGCTCTGGCGCATCGGAATAGGCACCAACTGATAGACTGACGCCGAGCATGACATATTCAATATCGGCAGTGGTGAATTCTCTTGTCATCTGATTAGTGTGGTAAACCTTTATCCAACCTGCTTGGGTAGCCAAACCATCTTTACCCAATACGGCGGTTTCATGTTCTAAAGAGTATTTTTGTTCTGTCATTATGCTGCTCTCACTATGTAGTTAAATGCTATATTACGAGGGCGATTTTCGTTAGCTGTCGGAACGACACGAGATGCATCAAAATATACAGTCGATGTGTAGCCGCCCCCATCCTCATGATATGTACGATCAGTGTAGTCTCTCAATTCATTAAAAACGCCTGCGGATTGAACTCCTGCAACCATCTCTTTGAAAAGCATTGAGCCCGTAATATTTCTAATTGCATCCCCCTGCCATGACAAAATCCCACGACCACTATCAACACCGCGCCCATCGTCCCAGCCACGAATAAACTCACCGCGCAGATCAGGGAGCACACCGGATGGGTAAGCTGTAGCTAACTGAGGATATTGTGATTTATTAAATGTTTGACCGTTGCACATAAGATAGCCAGCAGGTGTATCTCGGGATGGATATGGAAGCGGAACGCCGACAGGGACGTTGATATCATCAAGTGTTGCTAACGTGCCATTTTTCTCTTGTGTTATTATCGTAAATCTGCGATTGCGGTTTTCATCATTAGCGTATATTGTCAAACGAGTTGCGCTGGTTCCCTCAATGCCAATTATCCGCTTATTTGCTGCTTCAAATTCGATGCCTGGCCAATTTGAGGCGTTATTGACGCTTAATTTTCCAACCCGCGCACTTAAAGCACTCGAAATCGGCAAAGCCCCCACATCCCCGGCACTCAGACTAATATCCTCACTCAACACCTTGCCGTTCACTTTCCGGCTGCCCGGCACAGCATTATTGGCCTTATTCACCGTTTCCACCAAACCAAGTTCATCCACAGAAGGCTTATTTTTTGTATTGTAGTCCCTACGCCAACCCGGATAGTACCCTTTGCCATTGTTAATATAAGTAAATTGTGCGTTGGGGATACCATGACCATTTGTCGTTGTTGGTGTTGTGATACGGATTGTCATTGCATATTCTGCACCCATCACTTCAATAACAGCGCCCGCTAAGAAAATATTACCGCAGTTCGTGTCGGTAATTATGCGATTGGAGGCATATGACCAAGATCCACGGCACACCCAATAAGACACGTCAAAGGCCCCATTTTGT
Organism: Photorhabdus sp. RM323S; assembly: GCF_042879375.1. Taxonomy (NCBI): domain Bacteria; kingdom Pseudomonadati; phylum Pseudomonadota; class Gammaproteobacteria; order Enterobacterales; family Morganellaceae; genus Photorhabdus; species Photorhabdus sp. RM323S. The sequence continues at coordinate 10,677 of NZ_JBHFKZ010000069.1, read as the reverse complement.
TTAAGCCATGCGATGAACTCGTCTGTTGTCCACGTACCCTCACCGCCAATCGAAATACTGCCATTATACGCCCGGCATGCCCCCACATCCCCGGCACCCAGACTCACATCCCCACTCAACACCTTCCCATTAATTTTCCGGCTGCCCGGTACCGCGTTGTTAGCCAAATTCACGGTTTCCAGCAAACCAACATTTTCTGTAGTTGATTAACTGACATTATTCTTTGCCAAGGTAGACTGTTAAAGCATTAAACGGGATTCAATCTGGTAAAAATCGGACTTATCTGCGTATCAATAAATAACCAAAATGCAGATTTGGAGAAAAAAGAATTAATTGTGAAAAATTATGAACAAGTTTTGGGTAATAAAACATCGAAATAGTACCCAAAATAAATCTGGTTTTTTCTATTCCAATCTGATCATGAGTTTCCTTCTAAGCAGGGCGCGGAGCATACTTTGATTAATATTCATCCCCGAAGAAAACCCTCGTACGATAATCATCACTCCAGCCTGCTTTTTTGAGTTTATTTCGTTGGCTTGGTACACCACAATCACATTGTTTGACCATGTTCAACACGATACGCCGGAATAACACCAGATTTTCAATTGCCTCGTCCAGTACTATACGTGAATCATCCTCTTTAAATACCACATCAAGAATGTAATGTTGGCTATTTTCAATGCACCAGTCACCAGTGCTGGCGAATGTAATGCCCCAATAATTTATGCCGGGGGGAGAGGGAACTGACATAGTAAGCCGTATCCACCGTGTCCTTGCCATTTTCTGTCCGGTGCCGTTCGACTGCAATAATACTGCGGACTGTCGCCGTCTTTCCGCTATATCAGGGGGAAATTGTAGCTTGAGTTGAAACACATAACGCTCTTCCCGGCGGCTGTGTGCTTCTTGTTTGATTTCAGTGATAATTTTTTCTTTCCCTGTATCAAACACACGCTGAAACTGAGATTGAACAGTTTCCCACAGACGGAGTTGGTTTTTCTTCAATGGGTTTCCCAACCTGTTCATGCTGCTCATTGACCCAGTTGAGTAAAACTTCCAGTAAAGAATCCAGCTTGATAGCGCACAGTATTCTCGCAATCGTGTGTCGGCATATCCCATGGAGAAAGGGGCGGTATCCTCTCAGCCACTTTTTGGAGTGGCCATAAGTCTCAATGTCTTGCCAGCCTTCGGCTCCCACCATAATGGCACTGACGACGAGGAAAATAACATCAACCAGATCGTACTGATGATTGATATCAGAGCGGGTTTCTTTCACAACGGATAAATGTTCAATCAGGGTCATATGCGAACGATTAGAAGAAAAATAAGGTATGTCATTAGTCTTCATTCAATAGGCTTTAAAAAAGTATGCTCGCGCCCTGCCTTTTAAGTAGTAGTCCAAAAAGAATTGTTTAAATTTCTCCACTCTATATGATTTTATAAGTATCAATTCTTTAATTCATGCAGTAAATCCTAGAAAACTAAAATTTTATAATTTTTATTAAAAAATGAACTTAATGTGTATCCATATACTCTGTCTCTTATGTAGGATATAGTATTTCCCGCCGTGAGATATAAGATTATTCTACATAGCAAGGAATGTATAGTATAGTACTAATGGAAAACTTGACTGGATTAAAGAGATTAGAACCCAGTTTTTCTTGTTTTTCGGAAGCCAAATTATTTTTTATCACTACACGATATCCTATTGATATATGAAGATTACAAGAATCCACCGAATCAAGCTATTACAAGTTATTGCACTCTGCATCTTTTGCCCTTTAACTCATATAGCTTTGGGCTACTGTTTCGAAGTAGGTTATGTGCTTACTATATTCTCTCTTTTTCTACTACCAAACAAGGTCGCCACCTTTTATGGAGTTCTTATTGTTTCTCTTTGCATAGTCACTCCCATTTATACCCTTATCAAGCTGATGTGCAGCTCTCCAAACTTTAATTCTATTCCTCTTCCTGTTTTATACAGACAAACAAGAAATTGGCGAATTTATACCTGCTATTAATGCTCAACGAAATTCAATGAGCTTCCTAACGCTATTTTCAGAGTGGACAGGTATTAAGGAACCTACAATACCTGAAAAATGTAAAATGCTGCCCAACGAAGTATGTGAAAAGCAAGATGGTTTTTTAAATTTTGGTAAAAAACCATAAAATACAATTCATTACCGAAAGATATAATTCTTAAATGAACTGCACACTACGGAAAATATAAATAGAAGTCTGTGTTGGACTTGGTTTTAAATAAGATTAAAAGATAACAAAGATAAGGGTAGACTAATTATGAAAGCTAAAAAAATTATTATTGTAGGTTACAATATGCAGGGGTTCGGTGGAAGGGAAACTGTGTGCAAAAAATTCGTGAGCCTATTATCAAAGGATAATCCATCATTAGATATCAGCTTCCTCTTTATCAACGACATCGGTCAAGGGCCTGATGCAGTAGACGATGGATGGTTAAATGGAATGTCATTTCAGCGTATCTATTCTGAGATATATAACACAAAGGTTCGTAGGTTACACTTTGCTTTTTTATTCTCTAAATTTATGAAGAAAGAAAATCCGGATATTATTATTGCCATAGATCCATTAAGTTGTTACATAACAAGCCTAGCCAGAAAATTAATTTTTTCAAAAACCCCTATATTTTCATGGATTCACTCTTCTCTTGAGAAATTGTATAAGAGTATTTACGCAATAAAAGCTGATTATCACCTTTCTATTAGTTCAGGTATAACTCAGCAATTTATTGATAGAGGTGTTAATCCAGATAAAATATTTACTATATTTAACCCTGTTTCTAAGAAAGATGAAACTATCCCCCGACCAAGTGAAGGTATAACTAAATTTTTATATGTAGGCAGATTAACCGATGATGACAAGAATGTTAGTAGTATGTTTAAGGCATTATCACAGATTCATAGTAATTGGGAGTTAAATATTGTCGGTAGCGGTCATGATGAAAAAATATTACGTAGCATAGCTGACAGCCTAAATGTAGCTAGTAATATAGTATGGCACGGATGGCATAAGGATCCGTGGAGCTATATTATCAATGAAATTAAAGAGGTTACGGCACTTTTATTAACTTCAAATTATGAGGGGTTCCCTATGGTATTAGGAGAAGCTAATGCTCAAGGTGTATATTGTATAAGTTCTGACTGTAAAACCGGTCCCGCTGATATCATAAGCAATGGAATTAATGGTGAATTATATCCTGTTGATAAACCCTATGAATTAGTAAATAAATTACAGGATATAGTTAACGGGAAAAAACTAACTGACAGCAATACAATAAAAATGGCAATTTCCAATTTATATGATTCAAACTATTTAAAAAGAGTGAAATCAGCGCTTAATATTTTATGATATCAACTAATCAACATAAGAGAGATGATAATGCAAGGTTCACGTTTACACCCTGATAAAAAGTTATCAATTATAGTTACAGCTCATAACTTAGAAGATTTAATAGGAAGATGCTTAGAAAGTAAAAAGAATACCTATACAAAATGCCTTATGACGATTATAAAGTTTTGATGATAATTCATCGGATCTAATCCCAACTATCTTAAGAATATTCGAGCCTGAAAATGAATCATTTCATTACGTCAAAATATTGTTTCATAATATAGGTAAAGTCATAAATTATAGTGTAAGTATTAGTAGAGTGAAATACAGACTCGATAAAGAAAGAGTGGAATTTTCCACCCTTTAAAATTCTATTTCTTTATTATTTTCAGAAATTTTCTTTTAAAACTAAATCGAACATTAGTGTCTAGTATAAAGTCTAATATAGACAGACTTCTTATTAGCTCATAAACAGAATCATAATATTCCTTTGATAATTTATCTCCATATTTATAAATAAGATCTATAGCATGACAAGCCGTAAGATTCCTGAATTTCTTACCAAAAATCTTATCAGTTATTAAAATAACTTCTGCCATAATATTTACTTTAATTTCACTAATGGAATTAGACAAACTACCTTCCATTTTTATGTAGTTATAGTATTTCATCTCAGTATAGTGAATATTATTGCACTTAGCTAATAACAACGGAAATGATAGCGCATCCTCATAACAGGGAACGTCAGGAAAATTATTGCCACAAAATAATTCTTTCCTAAAAAATTTCCCACATGAATGTGCTTGAAATTTCTTATGAATTAAAAAATCTTTTATTGCCATGTCTCTGTGAAGCTTTCTTGGAAACAATAATCTTGAGTTTTCTATTATATCCGAATCTTTTCTCACTTCATTTAAACCACTGATAAATATATCTGGTCTTTTATAAGATAGAAAGTCTAGAATCTCTCTCATAGAAAAATTAGATAAAAAATCATCACCATCAAAGAATGTTATATACTCTCCGTGGCTTACCTCCACTGCATATTTTTTTACTTTTCCTAAACTCCTGAATTCCTTTCTTATATAAATAAAGGATTCATTTTCCTCTGAGAACTTTTTTAAGACTGATGGAGTTGAGTCAGAAGAACTATCATCTATCAGTAAAACTTCATATTCTTCAGGATCACAATCAGATAATGCATGTTTTATGGTGCTTACACATTTAAAGATCAATCCTTCTAGGTTATGTGCAGCTACTGCAATTGATAACTTCTTTGAAGCACAACCATAACTATCATTAGTTTTAGTCATCATACAGATAATCTCTTTTACTACTATTATAGATAATTAAAAATTAATCGTCATAAAGTAAGCACTATGCTAAATTATTCCTCAAAATAATAGGATCCCAAAAGAGAACTTCGTCTGATTTGGGTAATCTAGCCAAAATAAATCCATAATCACTAACTGGGCTGAGTCATGACTCTCATAAGCACCTGTACCCCGTAATGAGCGTTACCTGATGCAAAAAATTATTTATAAAACACTAAACCAGTACATCATGGGAAACGTGTTTCTGTAAACTATTCTGTCTACTCTTCCGTAAAATGAATTTTATCTAAAAATCAGGGCCAATACAGGCCCTGTTTGTATTTTTCATAGCATGAAATTCATTTGGGAATTTTATCTTCTGGCAATGAGCTATATTTTATGATCTTATTACTAAAATTCAAAACATCATCTTGGTTTTCACATGTTTCATTAGACAACATTTTACAATTTTCAGGTATTGTAGGTTCTTTAATACCTGTCCATTCTGAAAATAGCGTTAAGAAGTTCATTGAATTTCGTTGAACATTAATAACTTTCCGTGATGTATCGTCGTAAGAGGTAATAAATAGAGGAACCTGATAGTTCTGTTGGTATTTATCGTTATGAGCAAGTCTCATTTTCTTGGTATCTTTCTCAAAGAAAGACACTCCATGATCAGCAAAATACATCAAAGACCAGCTCCTTTTATTTTCCTGTACTTCATTAGTAATCATTGACAACAATCTATCAGTATTTTCAATACTCTGTATATAGCAAGAAACCTGCTCTGACTTAAAAAATACCTTGTATTCATAATTTGTTCTGGTGCAGGCAGGAGAGTGTGATCCCATTAAATGGATAACAATTAATTTTTTCTCTTTCTTATCTTCTAAAGCTTTTTTTAAAATTGGTATTATGTTTGTATCAGGCATACTTCTGTTAAGGCCAGAGCTGGATTCACCTTTTTTAATAAATAATGGAGAATCGGCTCTGGCTCCCATACTTGCAACCGGGGTATCAAATAACCCCATAGAACCTTGATTTGATATCCAGTAGGTATAAAAGCCAGCTTTTTTTGCCAGTGTAACAATATTATTGCTTAAAATTTCTTTACCATCTTTGACTATTGCCAGCGAGTTTGCCAATGATATCTGGGTTGATGGACCTGCGGAGATATAATTTGTAAAAAGCGTCCCATTCGCAGTACTCATAAAAGGTGTGTTGTGTATCGGGAATCCATATGCATTCATAACATCTCTACGTACACTTTCCCCAATAACAACAATGTAAGTGTTATATTTGGACTGTGCTGATACTGTTCCCCACGTATCCTTTTCACTTAATATTTCCTGCATTTTCTTATATTCGCTTTTTACCCTTATAAAGTTGATAGTGACATCTTTAACTACTCTGATTTCAGGAAGGCCAGAGTCAAGGATATTGAATTCTTTACCCTGTATAAAGGCTTTTAAAGGGTGATGTATTATCGTGATTAATGCAAAAGAAAATAGAAAAACATTAATTTTTTTATATAAATTGATGCTTACTTTTAACGATAACAAGCAAAATATTAAGATAAGTGCACTAAAAAGATAATGTTCAACTGGGATAGAAGAGATAAACTCACTGGCTTCTCGTTCGTTTGTATAGAATAACGAAAGAATTGAGTTGAAGTTTGGTGATCCATATGTAAGACCGATAGGGGCATAAATGAAAGTTGCTATGCCAAGAACGACAAGAAGAACTCTATAAACTATAGTGGTTCTGTTTAACAATAGAAAAATGAAGAATGCAGAAAATACATACCCTATTTTTAAACGATAACCCAACGCTATATGAGCTAAAAGGCAAAAAATGAAGAGTGCAACAACTGGCAATAACTTGATTAGGTGGTTTTTTGTAAGTTTCATATTTATATATCAACAGGATATCAAACGGTGGTAAAATTTAGTTTAACGTTCAAAAAATAAAAGAAACTAAGATGCAATCTCCTCATCCAGCCAAGCTTCCATTAATACTATACTATGTATTTTTCGTCATGTGAATAAAAGTAATCTGATGTTTTCTTAAACGGAATAGTTCGGATATAGAAGAAATCGTATGAGGTAGAAATGTCACTATAGTCTTCCAATGTAGGAAAATAAATTAAAATACACATGCATATATGGTTTACTAATGAATCATAGTAAAGATGGAAAGTAAATAAGATAATTCTTAAATACACGGATATAACTAATTTTTACCGTATTTCGTCTCATTTAATATTTTAAAAAGCTGACTTTCTAAAGATCGCTGTGAGTTAATGAGCTATAGAAAACATTGTGAAAAAGGGGATGATTATCCCGTGATCAAACTCACCAACACCTATATTGATCTCCTGCACATTGATAGCAATCGAGTTAATCTTCTCTCTTTCGCCCAGTATCTTAATCAAATTTCATGATAAAGATACTGGGGGATGTGGCTAAAATTAAAGTGTTATTTGGAGTTTTTCGACACCGCAAGCTCGGGCATAACGTGCAAGGGTATCTATGCTGGCCTTATTTATATTGCTTTCCATGCGAGAGACAGTCGGTGGCTTAACTCCCATACGTTCTGCTACTTGGGCACGTGTGATGCCTGCATTGCGCCGCCATTCAGCTAGCAGCGCCTGTAATTTTTCTTTTCGCTCTTCGGTTTCGTATGCTGCCCGGTACTCGGGGTCTTTCATCCATTCAGCGTGTAATTCGTCATGAGTTTTCAATTTCACGTTTGATTTCCTCCAGTCTTCGTTTAGCTAGCTCAATTTCGTTTTTTGGCGTCTTTTGGTTTTTTTTAATGAAGATGCGGAGCATATAGATCTTGCTACCCGCCTCATAAACCCAAATACCACGAGCGATGTCGTTACCCATTGTGCGGATCTCGTAAAGCCCATCACCAAGAGGCTTTGTATCCGGTTCCCGTAGGATCCGCGGGTTTTCCTCCAGTTTTTTAACCAGCCGGTCATACTTCACTTTTGTCAGTTTTGGTAAGCTATCGGCTTCTTTGGCTGCTTCATCATGATAGATAACTTTAAACACTCTTTCCTCCTCCTGAAATAAATATTAGCATCCAAGTTAAATTAGCTCAAAGGCTAATTTTTTAAAGAAATGTACAGAATCTGTTATGAGATGGCCAACGACAAATCTACCTGATTTCCCATATCAGCTTATCATTTCAAGCATTGAGAATGCTGTAAGCTGCATGACTTACCAAATTGGGCTATGTAAATCCGCTGATTTATCACCCAAAAGATGTTCGTAATTCCCTCATAATTAATGCATTCTTCTCTTAATCATCATTTTGGTTATTTATTGATACGCAGATAAGTCCGATTTTTACCAGATTGAACCCCGTTTAATGCTTTAACAGTCTGCCTTGGCAAAGAATAATGTCAGTTAATCAACTACAGAAAATGTTGGTTTGTCGGAAACGGTGGCGTTGGCGAAAAATGCATACTCAAAATCAGGTGGTGTTTTAAATGGGGATGTGAATGCAACCGGATATGTAAAATCCGGAGATGGCAAAGATGTTGTATCTAGTCAAGACATGTGGGCTAAAAGATACATTTATGAGAGCGGATACCGTGTTTACAGCCCAAATAATAAACCCACTGCCGGGGATGTGGGGGCGTATTCTAAATTTGAATCTGATAGTAAGTTCGCGCGTGGAAATGTTACAGTTGTACAAACAACAGGCGCGTATCCACGAATCGAATTCTGGTCAACAGCGGATAAACGTAATCGTGGATTCTTTGGTATTGAAGCTAATCTTAATGATGACAATTCTCAATCTATTTATTTGTATAAGCGAAAAGCCTCTGGTGAAAATATTTATGTCACTTCTTTTCCGCGCAAATATGGAGTATTAGCAACAACTGATGATGTTAACACCAGAGGAGCTAGAAATACTGCAAATAAAGCTGTTAACGGTTGGTGGAAATGTGAAGATACCGGGATGATTTATCAATGGGGAGTAACTCGAGTTTTAGGACCACAAGAAATTATCACAGTTCAACTACCTGTTAGGTTCTCTGATGTATGTGTGAGTGTAATGTTGACGGTGAATCGAAGAGGATCAGGTGATGGTGTAGCTAATGGTTACGTAGCTGATCTGAGTCCATCTTCATTTAAATTGACTAATGATTATGCTAATAGTCCTATTAGTGTAGGTTATTATTGGTTCGCTGTGGGGTATTAATTATGTATTATTACAGTGCAACAACTAACGCATTTTATCCGGTCAAATGGAAACAAGATTACATCAATGCCGGTTCATTTCCAAATGATGCAGTGGAAGTCAATGAGGCTGTTTTCATTGAGTTTGCAAGCAGTACTCCTCCAGAAGGTCAATACCGTATAGCAGGTAAAAATGGTTTCCCTGAATGGGCGGATGTTCCTCCGCCAACAAAAGAAGAATTGCAGCAACAGGCTAAATTTCAAAAACAGCAATTAATAGCTGAAGCAACAAACCAAATCGCACCATTACAAGACGTGATGGATCTAAATATGGCAAATGATGAGGAAAAAGCGCAGTTATTAGCTTGGAAAAAATACCAAATATCACTGAGCCGTATTGATGTTACATCAGCACCAGATATTAACTGGCCTAAAAAACCAGAATGAAATCAGGGGCATCATGCCCCTATCCTTACTTCGGCTGCTCCGGCCATTCAACATTAGGCGCTTGTGAAGTATCTACCCGAGTGAGTAATACCCGGTATTTCTTCCATTCAAGTAGAGTGGCTTTCTCTGAGTCTGTCGCAACCTCCAAGTCAACCGAGTCTTGTAGCAATGAGAGTGTGTCATTTGCCTGTTGTAACAGTGCTGCTTGCTGTTGCTTGGCCTCATCAATCTGATGCGATTTGAGAAGGTCTTTATCTACTACCCATTCTTTACCGTTCCACTTGTCAAAATCAGTGGGTGGTTTTTTGAATGTGAGCGTATCCGGTAATTCCCCGATTTCAGTGATTTCAGTCGGAGCGCGAGTTTGCGTGTCGTAAGCTATCTTTCCACGATAGTCAGGTAAGATTTCCCAATAGAGTTTATCTTCGCTACGACAAACTGCCTTATCGTGAGAATCAGGAAGTTCTGGCGCATCAGAATAAGCACCGGCTGACAGACTGACACCCAGCATGACATATTCGATATCAGAGCTCGTGAATTCTCGTGTGATTTGATTAGAGTGATAAACCTTTATCCAGCCTGCTTGGGTAGCTAAACCATCTTTACCCAATACGGCTGTTTCGTGTTCTAAAGAATATTTTTGTTCTGTCATTATGCTGCTCTCACTATGTAGTTAAATGCGATATTGCGGGGGCGGGTTTCGTTTTCTGTTATTCCGATGACGCCGCCAGTTCCCGTGCTTTGATCTAGTGAACGTGTGTATAAACTGTTTCTCGCAGTTCCCCACGATTCACCCCCCGCTAACACGAGATTTTCAACGATTTGTTTTGAAATCACTTTATAGTGTGTGTGATCTGGAATTCCGTCCGGTTGCCACGTACCGCACGCTCTGCCAGGATCGACGCCACGACTATCATCCCAACCACGGATAAACTCACCTCTTAAGTCAGGTACTTTACCGTCAGGATAAGCTTCTGTTAATTTTGGATATAAAGATTTATCAAATGTCTGACCGTTACATGTTAAGTAACCAGCGGGTGTATATCGATGAGGATATGGAAGAGGTACACCCACAGGACTGTTGATATCATCAAGTGTTGCTAATGTGCCATTTTTTGCAGGAAAATTAACAATATAAATATTATTACCAGCCGCATTACGCTTATATAAATAAATAGATTGCGCATTGTCACTTGTCAAATTGGCTTCAATAGCAAAGAATCCACGAGACTCTTTACTAAATTGCGGGAAAAAATTAATTCGCGGATATATGCTCTTAGTATTAACAACTTCAACATTCCCCCGCGCAAAATTAGCATCAACAAAGCTTTGTTGCGCTGAATTCCTCGCCAAATTCA
>NZ_JBHFKZ010000068.1:0-19820 GCF_042879375.1 Photorhabdus sp. RM323S | reverse complement strand
GAACTGAGCGGGCCGATGGACAGCACCTTCGGCCCGTTACTGGCGCTGATGGGGAAAAATAATCCGCACAGTGTGATGACGGCGGACAACACCCTCAATTTGCAAACCTTCCTGACCCGGGTCACGCAGGTGCGTCTGAAACTGCAACAAATGAACACCAGTGACGACCCCCCGGAGATGGCGGAGAGGCTGGCCCAGACGGTGTTTCAGGGCAAAAGCGCCGACCTGACGGAGACGCAGGGCTATGGCAATCTGATGGCGGCCAGCTTGGGTGACCAATGGCGCGGTTTTGGTCAGACGATGTTCGTGCGGCCATTAAACCAGGCGTGGCAGGGGATACTGAAACCTGCGGCGGCCAGCCTGAACGCACAGTGGCAGACGGCAATCGTCGCCAACTGGAATACCGCCTTTGCCGGTCGTTACCCGTTTGCCGGTGGGGAGAGTGACATTTCGTTGCCGATGTTGGGGCAGTTTATCCGTCCGGACACCGGGCGCATTGAGCAGTTTTTGACGCGTCAGTTAGGCGGGGTGCTGCACAAAGCGGGTAACCGCTGGGTACCGGACCGGGTGAACGGTCAGGGATTGCGTTTTAACCCGCGTTTCCTGAAAGCGGTGGATCAGCTCAGTCAGCTATCGGATGTGCTGTTTGCGGACGGCAGTCAGGGGCTGCGGTTTGAACTGCGTGCGCGAGCGGCGCGGGATGTGGTGGAAACCGACCTGACGATAGACGGTCAGAAACTGCGTTACTTCAACCAGATGGAAAGCTGGCAGCGTTTTCGCTGGCCGGGAGAAACCTATAAACCGGGAGTGATATTGACCTGGACCAGTGTCAATGCGGGCGCGAGGCTGTTTGGTGATTATTCGGGAAGCTGGGGGTTGCTCCGTTGGTTGGAACAGGCGAAAGCAGAAAAGCTGGATGAAAGCCGTTATCGGCTGACGTTTACTATGCCGGACGGTTTACCGATAACCTGGATATTACGCACGGAAATGGGCCGCGGGCCGCTGGCGTTGCTGAAACTGCGGGGATTTACGCTGCCGAAAGAGATTTTTATGGTAACGCCGGGTGATGACACGCCTATGTCAGCAACGGATGACGATGATTGGGAGGCAGAATAATGTTGCAACAACTCCTGGCAAGCTGCTTTTCCGGGCGGGATGCGTTTGCCGAAGCACGGAAAAGCACCGCACGGTGGGAAAATTGGCTGCTGCCCATCAGTGCCGGGGCACCTGTTGGTGATGATCCGGTCTATAACGACGATTTTCAGCGTATGCGCGAGGAGGTCAATAAACTCAGTGGCATTGATACGACCCTTATCTGTGAACTGGCGGAAAAGCTGCTGACCACCCAATGTAAAGATGTGCGTGTAGCAGCTTATTATGTGTGGGCACGTCTGCATCAGGATGGTGAACGTGGCCTGGCAGAAGGGCTGGCGTTGTTAGCCGCATTAGCTGAACGTTTTGGTGAGGCGTTGCTGCCCTGCCGGGCGGACAGTCGTAAAGCGGCATTCGAGTGGCTGACCGGCGTTAAAATTCAGGACAGTCTGTCACGTTATCCCGAGGTGGAACGGTCTGGCTTTGAGCACATTCTGGCCGCATTGGCGTTACTGGAACAGGTCTTTGCTACCTGGGATGAAGGCACCCGTCCAACGCTTATCGGATTGGCGGGAACACTGGAAAATCGGTTGGCACAATCGGGTGGCGTAGAGGCGGTCATCCCCCAAACGGTTGCACCGGTGTCGCTCTCTGCGGTACAACCCCCTCCAATTGCATGGCACCCGGTACAATCCGGGCGCGATCTGTTGGATCAGGCCCGTGAATTGGCGCGTTATCTGTGCGACCAACCCCAGGGCTGGATCTCTTCAGCCCGGCTGATGCGCAGTATCCGCTGGGATACCGTGCATCAGTTGCCCCCACAGGATGTCACCGGGTTGACCCGGCTAGCCTCTCCCCGCACGGAATACCGCGTTCAGCTAAAACGGCTCTATCGGCAACAGAATTGGCGTGAGTTGTTGGAACAGGCTGATCAGATATTTACGGAAGGTGCCAATCATTTCTGGCTGGATTTACAGTGGTATCTTTGTCAGGCGTTAAAACAATTGGGATGCCCTTATGAAGGGTGGGCTGACATTATTAAACAAGATTTGAGCATCCTGCTTGAACGGCTGCCGGGGCTGGAGAATATGGCTTATAACGATGGCACGCCGTTTGCCGATGAGGTGACCGCCGGCTGGATAGCCCAACAGGTTCACATCAATCAAGCAGATTGGCTGTTTGAGCACAGGCCGATGCTATCCCGGCCTGATGATGACATTTTGTCCCTTGAACCGGAGGCATTACAACTGGCAGACAGTGAAGGCATGGATGCTGCGCTGCGTTGGCTGGGGCAACTGCCGGGGATAAATGGGGTTCGCCACCGTTGGTTACAGCGCTTGCTGATGGCACGGGTGACTGAACAATGCGGCAAGCCTGACATGGCCCTGCATTTGTTAGCTGAATTGAATGCCAATGGGCCATTCAGTCTTGACGAATGGGAGCCGGAACTGATGTTTGAGGTCAAAGCGTGTCTGCTTAAGTTGTTGCGAATGAAAGCGCAACGCAGTGAACACGATAAAACGAGTATGGCACAACGCAGAGAGACGTTGCTGGCTGAATTGGTGGCGATTGATCCCGTCAGAGCTGCGGTATTGTGTGGCTGATTGCCCTGGAACACAGCAGGGCAATCTTATCCCTGTTCGACACGTTTTTACCCTCTCCACTGTATTTATTCTGAACCGTTTATCACTCACTTGAGGACAATTCGATGGATGATTTAATCCTGCGCTACTACGAGGCAGAAATGCGCTACTTGCGTGAAGCGGGCAAAGAGTTCGCAAAAGCCTATCCTGACCGGGCGGCCATGCTCAATCTAGATAGAGTCGGCACACGTGACCCCTATGTGGAGCGTCTGTTTGAAGGCTTTGCCTTTCTGATGGGACGCCTGCGTGAGAAGCTGGATGATGACTTGCCTGAATTGACGGAAGGGCTGGTCAGCTTACTGTGGCCGCATTACCTGCGTACTATTCCTTCACTGTCCATTGTGGAACTGGGCGCGGATTGGGCACAGTTGAAACAGCTGAAAAATCCGGTGCAGGTGAAAAAGGGCTTTGAGGTGCTTTCGCAACCGATCGGCCCACAACAGACCCGGTGTCGCTATACCACCACCCAAGCGGTTCAGTTGCTGCCTATGGCGCTGACTGATGCTGCCCTTAAGGCTGAACCGGATGGCCGTTCTGTCATTCGCTTGCATTTTGAGTGCGGAGCCTTGGTGGATTGGCACCAAATTGATTTGAGTCGTTTGCCTCTGTATCTGAATGCGGACAGCCCGTTGGCCTGTGCGTTACATCGAGCATTGACGCTACAGACGCAACAGCTTTATTTGCGCCTGCCCGGCCAGCCTGACCGTCAGCCGTTTGACGGGGTATTCTCGCCGCAGGGATTTAGCGATGAGGAAAGACTGTGGCCGAAAGGGGACAGTGCATTCAGTGGTTATCAGCTGCTGCTGGAATATTTTACCTTCCGCGAGAAATTCATGTTTGTCGCGCTTTGTGGGCTGGAAAAGCTGACTATTCCCGACAGAACGCCGTGGTTTGAGCTGGATGTGGTGCTGTGTGAAAGCTGGCCTTGTGAGTGGGCGTTTTCTGCGGAGCATATCCGTTTGCATTGCGCCCCGGTGATTAATCTGTTTCCGCTGGAATCCGATCCGTTGCCATTGTCACCGTTGAAAACGGAGTATTTGCTGCGTGCGATGCGCCTACAGGACGGGCATACCGAGATTTATTCGGTAGATGCGGTGGTGTCCTCGAAACGCAGTGAGCACCAGTCGTATGTGCCCTTTAGTAGTTTCCGCCACAAAGGCGGTATGTTGCGCCATGACGCGCCGGAGCGTTACTACCATACTCGGGTGAAACGGGGAGTGTCGGGTTTGTACGACACCTGGCTTATTCTGGGTGGGGAGGAAGTTGATAATGGTGGATCCCATGAAGCAGAAAATCTGTCACTCACGATGACGGGCACCAATGGACAACTGCCTCGCAGGGCATTGCAGGAGACGCTGCTGGATACGGCGGTTTCTCCCCCTTTGGTGGGACTGACCGTGCGTAATCTGTGTGAGCCGACATTGCCTTGTTATCCGCCAAACCGGGATCGCTTTCACTGGCGGGTACTCAGTCATCTCGGCTCCAATTTCCTCAGTTTGATGGATAACCCGGAAGTGTTGCGCGGTACGCTGGCCCTGTACGACTGGACCGACGATGACATGAACGTGCGCCGTTTGGCGGCCATTGTGGCGGTGAAACATGCACTTATCGAGCGGTTTGAGCAGGGGTGCTTGCGACGAGGAGTGCACATTGAAGTCACGCTGGACAGCAACGGCTTTTCAGGGACTGGGGATATCTGTCTGTTCGGCGAAATGCTCAGTCGCTTTTTTGCTTTGTACACCGATATCCATCTGTTTAACCGGCTGACGCTGATCTTACAACCCACAGGGGAACGTTTATTATGGCAAGAGAAACACAGTCAGCGCATTCCCGGCTAATGTCCCTACTGAAAGCCGATATTTCGACGCTCAATTTCTATCAATTCTGTCAGGCAATTGAGCGCATGGTCCCGGATCGGCGACTTCTGGGCAGTACGGATAATCCCGCCGATGACGTGATACGTTTCCGGCCCCATTCGGGGATGGGGTTCCCTATCGGTGAACTGAAAATGATAGAAACGGACAGTCGCTATCCGGATCATCCACCGACGGCCAGAACCACCTTTATGGGGCTGTACGGCGTGGATTCCCCGTTGCCGACCGCTTACCTGAATGATATCGCTCAACATCGGGAAGGGCATGACGCGATTGAAGCCTTTCTGGATATGTTTAATCACCGGATATTCACCCAGTTTTACCGTATCTGGCGTAAGTACTCCTACCCGGCGACGTTTGCCGCCGGGGGCAGCGACCAAACATCTCAGTGTTTACTGGGGCTGATTGGCTTGGGCATACCGGGCAGTCAGCAGCAGATTACCACGCCGGCATCCCGTTTTTTGGCCTTGCTCAGTGTGATGCGTCTGCCGACCCGGACGGCGGAAGGGGTATCGGCGTTGGTGACATTGCTGGCACCGCAGACCCGTGTCGTGGTGACGCCATCCTGCCCGCGGCAGATCCATCTGATGCAACCGGCTGTTTTTTCAGACTCACAGCCGATTTCCCTATCGCAACGTACCGTTCTGGGCAGGATCGGTACGGATATCAACAGC
This sequence comes from Photorhabdus sp. RM323S, assembly GCF_042879375.1. NCBI lineage: Bacteria > Pseudomonadati > Pseudomonadota > Gammaproteobacteria > Enterobacterales > Morganellaceae > Photorhabdus > Photorhabdus sp. RM323S. Next base: position 14,537 of record NZ_JBHFKZ010000068.1, on the reverse strand, counting down.
CAGTTATTGCTGGCGCTGCATACGGATTGCCCGGAGGAAGCGCGGGGTTGGTTGCCGGGCGGGCAATTGCATACGGATTTATTAGTGTTGTTGCGCGTTTATTTGGGCTGGCGGTACCGGGCCCGGCTGCAATTGACCCTTCAGACCCGAATATTACCGGTACCAGTGTTGGGCGGGCCGCCTGTTCAACTGGGGCTGACCGGGGTGTTAGGGTTGAAGGCTGAAGATAATCGGGGAGCGGTACCTGACAAAATGACGGTGGATCTGGGGGATTATCAGGGGATACCGCCGGACAGTTATCAAAACACAGGAGGACACGATGTTAACTATTCCTTTATATAAAGCCGTGCCAATGATAGTGGCAGTAACCTTACTGCTGACCGGTTGCGGTCTGACTCAGACAGTAACGGATGGCACGGTATCCGTTACGCACACCCTTTTTCATCGACAGGTGAAAACATTACGGCTGGATTTTACGCCCCGGGCAACGGTCAACACGGATGGTGAGGAAAATGTTGCCCTGTCCGTCCCTGCGCTGGTCCGGGTTTATCAGCTGCGGGATAACAAAGCGCTAGAAAAGGCGGATTATGCGGATTTGCTGGAGAACGGCGACCGTGTACTCGGCACCGATTGCCTGGCGAGCGGGGAGGTGGTAGTCAAACCCGGGGGACATGCCGCTCTCAATATGCCGATGGCGGCGCAGGCGAAATATGTCGCGGTGGTGGGTCTGTTCAGACGTCCTGATTTAGCTGGGGCGACCTGGCGCACCATCATCAGGCGCAATGCGCTGTTACCGGATAAGCCTCGCACCATTGAGTTGAATGCCGATGGCTTGACTCTGTTGCCTGAAAAGGAGTGAATTTATGAAAAAGAAAATCAACAAACCTTCCCTGTATGAATGCCTTTTCGGCAACTTTAGAGGAGGTTTGGATTTTCATCAGGTCAGCGAAGAAAACCAGGTGATTTTGTCGGTACTGGACAATATGCAGTGTATCCTCAATTGCCGGGCGGGTTCGCTGACCCATCTGCCGGATTATGGCCTGCCTGATCTCAGTGCTATCCTGCAAGGGCTGCCTGCGTCGTCACAGAGCCTGATCACGACGATTGAACACACGCTGTTGACCTATGAGCCCCGCTTGAAGCAGGTCAGTGTCACGTTATTGCCGGAGATTGAACCGGCGCGTTTGCGTTATGACATCCACGCCGAACTGAAAGGGGTAGGGTGGGTGCATTTTGATACAGAATTTGTCCCGGAAGGGAAAGTCTTGATCCGCCATCTGCGCCAGCAAGGACGGATAGATTAATCTGCGGTGGGGCTACTATTTCACCAACGCTTTCTGTTGTCCCGCCACATTAATCACGCTGATTTCAGCAACAAACTTGGGTGAAAATAAAGTGATGACTGAAAATATTGTCTATACCGGGGATGATCCCCGGACGCAGCCTGAATTCAGTGTGCTGAAAGACGAAATAAGCAAACTGAGTCATCCGGCACGGCCTGACGTTGATTGGGCCAGAGTTGAACAGCTTTGTTTGACACTGTTTCAGGTCAACGGTGTAGAACTGCAAACTGCCGCTTGGTATACACTAGCCCGGGCACAACGTGCCGGATTAACGGGTATTGATGAAGGGTTGGCACTGATTGAAGGGTTAGTGACCCATCAATGGTCGCAATTCTGGCCTCAATCTACACAGGTACGAGTTGAGATATTTGCCGGGCTGGTCGCACGGCTACAGCAGATATTGCGGACCTGCGTTTTCGCCTATATTGACCTGCCGCTGATTTATCGTGTGGAAAAGGTTCTTGAGCATCTGTGTGAAGTGCTTCAACGTCTGGAACTGAAATATGTGAGTCAACTCGACAGCCTCCGCGTGTGGCTTCACAACAGCGCTCAACGCTTAGAGCGTCTGAAACCGGAAACGGGGATGATGCCTGTTGGTTCGGTCTCCTCCGTACAATCTGGGGGGTATGCTATTTTGACGCCCACAGAACACCGTCGGCCACAGCTGATATATGTCGTGCGTGAAACTGTCTCTGGTGTACACCCCCAGGGCAATGTGGTCCGGGCTTTACCTGTGTCCCGCTGGAAAGTCTGGCACGGTTTTGTCGCGGGCGTCGCGCTGTGCGTGCTAGCAGTGACCGGCGTCTGGGGGGTGAATGAAATGCGACAAGCACCGCCGTTGGTGCAGGCACTGCGGGCGACCACGCAACCTTTGCCGGGGACGTTGCTTCCAACGCAGCTTGCGGAGTTACGCCACCCGGACAAAGCAATGCTGTTGAGCCAGTTGCAGGATGAAACGCTGGCAGCCAGTCGGGAGAGGCTGGCAAGTTTGGATGCGTTGCCTGCATTGTGGCGATGGGAATACGGTGCGCAGTTATTACACCAATTGCGAACATTGTGGCCAGCCAGCCAAATGGTGCAAGAGATGGATAAACAGTGGCAACAGCAACGTGAAGCCACGGCGTTACCTGTCTCTGAACTGGAAAATTACCATCTGGCCCAATTGCGTCTGCAACAATTGGCTGCCCAACTTGATGCGCTGGACGAAAAACGCGGTCGTTATCTCACCGGTTCTCAATTGAAATCGATGGTATTTGGCATTCAGCAACCGTTGATGAGGACACCGCCATTGGAAGAATTGCTGCGCCAACTGGCCGAACAGCAAAAAAGGGGCGCGGTTTCCCCGGCATTGTGTCAGCAAATTAACACCCGTATCAATCAATTACTCAATCGTTATGCACTGCTCACGCAGTCTGTTATCCATTAATCAATGTCTTATCGCCACAGGTTATTTAGAGTTTTTGTTTATTAGCACTGTTTGTTTAACAGGCCAGTTTTCATTTTATTTTTGTTGAAAAGTGAAAGTTTATTTAAGTATCTGCAACGAAAGCTATTAGCCGTTGCTAATAGGGATCATAAGAAGCCCCCACTCGAGTCATTGGTGACTTAGTGGTGGGAGCAAGTCACGGTGATTGGTAGAATGGTACGCTTATTCAGCGCTTAAAAATCCCCTAAAGAGGGATTGAGTACAGAGAAAGTTTGTGCTTGGTGCAGTATTATTTATATATTGATATCACGTCGAAAATTTTGCTCAATAATAACTTTGTATCTTCCAGCGTCATCGTGTTTAATTTTTGTTTGAGTTTATTAGCATCGGTGTATGAAGTTGAACTCGATGTGTCTAAGCCTAGAATTAACCACTCAATTGACGTATTGCTGGCGTGTGCAAGTGCAGCCACTTTATCAATTGATGGGTAAGTTAAACCGTTTAAGTAATTCCAGATTGCTGTTTCTGACAGACCACAACGTCGGGCAAATGTGGCGATTGGTTCATCTTGCATGGCTTCACGTAAACGTTGACCAAAATGAGTGGTTCTATCATCAAGGATCCCTAAAATTAACCATTCTATTGACGTATTGCTGGCGTGTGCAAGTGCAGCTACTTTATCAATCGATGGGTAAGTTAAACCGTCCAAATAGCTCCATATCGCTTTATCGGACAGACCACAACGCCGGGCAAATTTGGCGGTGGGTTCATCTTGCATAGCTTCACGTAAACGCTGACCAAAATGGGTGACCCTATCGTCAATGATCATGCGATCTGGCTTATTACTTTTTTTACCTTTTTGAGTGGTTTTTTCTTCGTGTGAATCTGTCATTGAGTAGTTTCTCGCAAATTTGAGAAAAAAAGTGGTTTTGGCTTTACATATTCTTTTTTATTCAATATTGTCTACCTATAAATAGTCATTTATGGTTCTTATTAGAACGCGTAAGCGTATCATGCCCATATAATATATGCGAGCAGGCAGGATTGGTATTGCATAATGAAAAAGTCTTGGTGGAATTTTATGCAAAAGTGTTATTTGTGAACAATCGGATAGACAGTGAAATTAGTTTACATGTAAAAATATAACTATATGTCACCATAATAAGAAATTTCATTGTGAAATAATATCATCTTTTATTTTATAAATAGAATAAAATCATCGTGTTTTTTGACGAATAAATTATTGTGGCCTAATCTTTCTTCAAAGAATATATTATTTAATAAGTGAGGATTTTCTATGTCAAATAAGAGAACTAATCAGCCGAATAATATCGATCCGCAATTAATTCATATGTGGGAAAAAAGTCATGAACCTTGGGGAGCTAAAGATCTGCAATCAAGGTTTATCTATGCTAATCCGGCTTTCTATCAACTGCTCAACTTGCCTGAATATTTCGATATTACGAGGCTTTCAGCGGGAGAATTACCCTCATCTACCGCAGAACATGAAGAGGAATTCTGTCGTCAGGATCAAAAAGTTATTCAAACTATGCAAACAGTTACGTCACTTGAAACTCACCTGTTTGGAAAAAATAACATTAAGCAAACCTACCGCTGTGATAAATACCCACTTTGTGATGAAAATGGTCACTGCATTGGTATTATTTTTCATATGTCCAAAGTTCAAAACTTTTCTACTTCTTATTACTGTGAAAGAACATCTCCAGCGGAGCTGGAATTCACACCGCCTAACGACATACTGACGCAAACTGAGTGGGAAGTGCTCTTTTTGACCTTGCGCTCACTGGATGAAGAAAGTATCAGTGAAGAGTTAATGATGAGTACAGAAGATGTTGTTAGTCATATTCAGTCAATTTACCAAAAATTTAATCTGCCACAGCAGATAGAATTGAAAGATTTCTGCAAAGAAAATAACTTAGATCGTTATGTTCCTGAAAGATTCGTTACTGTTGGTAGTAGGGAATTATAAATTTATCACTAACATAACTGTACAATAGGATTTTACTATGAAAGACACTAATCAGATAACTATTTCATCGCAAATAGTCAACACTATGGGAATAAATAATGATCCATGGGGAGTCAAAGACAAAAATTCATGCTTCATTTATGGTAATCTGGCTTTAAAGTCTCTCAAGAATTTCTCAGACTCATTTGATTTTGAAGGGCTTTATGATGATGAACTCCCCTGGAATGGCGCTGAGTTTGCAAAAGAATTTGTTGCACATGATAAAAAAGTGATGGAAAAAAATAGAAGAATATGTTCACTTGAAACTCATGTTTTTGGGAAAGAAAAAATTCTGTCGTCTTATTTCCAGGAAAAATTTCCAATTTATGATGATAAAAATGAATGCATTGGGATCCTTATTCATGTATGGAAAGCGCAGGATTTCTCATTGACTCGTCTGTATCATGGAAAACTTCCTGCATCTATTATGTTTCAGCCACCAACTGATTTATTTACACAACGGGAGTGGGATGTTATTTTTCTCTCCTTGCATAAATACACCAGTAAACAAATCGGAAAGATATTGAATATTTCCTATCGCACTGTTGAAGCCCATATATTTCGGATATATAAAAAGATCGGCGTAAATTCCTGTTATCAATTGGAAGAATATTGTCGCCTTAATGATTTTGATCTCTATGTACCAGAAAGATTTGTGCACCCAGAAAGCAGAATGTTTATTTAATCCCTTATAGTGGGCTTTTTATGAAGAAGAACTATATGATATCGCCTCAGATTATCAATACAATAGAATTAAGCAATGAACCGTGGGGAATAAAAGATAGTTCTTCATGTTTTATTTACGGTAACTTAGCATTAAATTCTATTAAGAATTTCCCTGGCTCATTTGATTTTGAGGGGCTTTATGATGATGAACTCCCTTGGGATGGCGCTGAGTTTGCAAAGGAATTTGTTGAACATGATAAAAAAGTGATGGAAAAAAATAAAAGAATATGCTCACTTGAAACCCATGTTTTTGGGAAAGAAAAAATTCTGTCATCTTACTTTTTGGAAAAACTTCCAATATATGATAATAAAAATGAATGTATTGGGCTTCTTTTTCATGCATGGAAAGCCAAAGACTATTCATTACTCTATTTGTATCAATATTATGATAAACTCCCCCCATCCATTTTGCTCCAACCACCGACAGATTTTTTTACTGAATGTGAGTGGGATATTATTTTTCTTTTTTTACAGAAATACACAAAAAAGCAGATTGGAACAATATTGAACCTTAACTCTAGTGCAATTGAAAACCATATGATCAGGATATATCATAAAATAAACATTAACTCCCATCTTCAATTAGAAGAATACTGTCTAGTCAATAATTTTTATCGCTATGTGCCCGAAAAGTTCTTATTATATTAGCGTCCTGTATTCTTTGGTTACTCTGTCTATCGTATTAACATGAAGTAATCTTATCTTGAATGCCTAATTGACTGATGTAGAAGGAATATAACCCGTAATCCTTATCGATTATGTTTATTTTTGCCTTCTTTTATACCGTATTTTCCATTATTTTTTAAGGTCTGATTATATATGAATCAATCGAGAGGGAAAAATTTTCCTTTAATTACGCATCAGCTAACAAATATGTGGGATAGAAGCTCTGAACTGTGGTTTGTAAAAGATAGAGAATTCCGTTTAATTTATGCGAACAGGGCATTTATTAAAGTTAACAAACTCCCTAAAGATTTTGACGTTATTGGGTATTCTGAACAAGAATTATTGACGCCGTTTCATCATTTTGCCGATTTGTTTGAAGAACATGACCGTAAGGTTTTAACACAGATGCAGCGAATCTCATCCATAGGGATTTACCCTTTTGGCAAAGGTGAACGATTTAGATCTTATTTTTATAATAAATTCCCATTAATGGATGAAAATAATCAATGTATTGGTGTCGTTTCCCATGCAAGAGAAATAGAATATTTTGCAATAGCTCATTATATTAAACATCATATATTTACCCCTGTTAAGCTTAAGCCACCGAATAATATATTAAGAGCGAAAGAGTGGGTGGTTATTTTTCTATTTTGCTGCGGTCTCAGTAATAAAGATATAGCAGTCGAAATGGGTATTTCATGCCGTACTGTGGAAAAGTATTTCGAAGATATCTATGAGAAACTTTCTGTTGGATCAGTTATGGAGTTAAGATTATTTTGTAAAGAAAATAACTATGATCTTTATATTCCACCAAGATATTATAAACCTATGGGCTATTTTTTATTAGATTAACATTATGGCCTGCCACGTTTTAGGGGTTAAAAACTAGGGATTAAAAATAAGAATATCGGCTTGTCTATCAGTATCCCGTAAATTCAAGCTTGGTTTTTTAGGTTGGCATATATAAGCAATTAGATCGGCGGCGATTTCCAGCAGAAAACCGAGCTGACTGCGATGCCTTGAATGCTCTATCTGAGAAATATTTTTGAGTTGGTCGATGACCGTCTCTATCTTATACATGTCTGAGGATTCTCCACGATTTTGTTTTCTTTGACGAAAACTGTGATCGTCCCTCAGGCACTTTAGTTCCCTTCTTAAACGAATCTCAGGTTTATTAATAACCCGCTTTTTCCATAAGCGGCTGAAAATTTAACGGTATTCAGCAGATGGGGCAGGAAACGACGAACACGCGTTGGCGAGTGCCAGCGCCAATGTTTCCCATGCCAGGACAAAGGCAACCAGAACCGCCATCCTTTTCTGCTGCAACATTCTGGCGATATTGAACACCGAAGTCATACCCGAGTAGCGCGCAAGATTTTTGAGGCGCGCGGCCGGGAGTGCACTTAAGTTGTCAGCGTGCAGACCAAAATCAGTCAGTGTTTTCCAGCGTTCAACCGTCTCATTAAACGCGGGACCATGCAGTTTTTTTACATGCTTATCAAAAAGCAAGGCGATAAACTGAGCGTCATTGAGATAATGGCTGTCGGTCAGACGACGTAAAACGTGCTCTACATCATCCATTTTTTCTGTGAGTCTGGCCAACTACCGGTGCATATCACCAGATGAATAATTCTTTTTTGCCAGCAGAGATACCGCATAATCATACAATTCCTGTTCAGTCATGCCTGACTCCTTTCGTAGCGAATCCCGTTTTTCCCCACGGATAATCCCTGAATTTTCTCCGCCATCGCCGACCAGAGTGATGTTTTACGCTTGTGTTTTTCGTAGAGGACTCTGAGATAAGTTTCTGTTCCCGGGAGCTGCGGACTCTCTTCCAGACCTTCGCTGTAATCGATGGCTTTTTTCATGTCTGATGCGGCATAGCTGTAATATTTGCTTTTTGCCTGGTGAATCACATCTTCCACCAGAATACGACGTAACCGCGTGGCTGTAAGGGCATAGCCGTGTTTATACAATGTGCTGGATAATGTTCGGATAAATGAGTTCGTCAGATATGCAAGGGAACTGATGAGTTCTTCTTTGGGGGTGGCTGTAATACAATTGTCGATTAAATCAAATCGTGCTATATCTGAGGCGAAACATATATAGGGGGCTGACCCTTTTTCTTTTGCAATATTCAGGAATGACTGAATATTATCGTTTCCTTTCCCACTGGCTTTTGTGTACAACCGATAGAAACGGGTATCACATCGAAAAGAAAAGGCTGCAATTGATTTATCCATGGCCTCATCACTTTTTCCGTCTTCAATCAGGGCAGTAATAAATAACTCATCCCATGTAGCCTTGTCTGAATATTGTTTATCGCCTTGCTTATCCATATATAATAACAGTTCAATGGCTTCCCCGGGACGCACCTCATCCATGAGCAGCCTTGCATAATCAAAATAATGCTCAGGTTGACAGAACTCTCCTTTTTTTAAGGATTCAGACAGGAAATCGATATCCCTTATTAGTATGCTGATATCTAATGCTTCTCGGTGGCGTTTTTTTTGATAATACATATCCCGTACTGCGCGTAAAACATCTGAGCCAAGTAAAGCGCGATACGTTTTGAAAATTCCAGATCCAAAATAAATTTCATTGGCAATAAAATCAAATATCTTTTTTGCAATAAATACGGGGTCACCGTTTTTTTGTGCGGCCAGTGATTTCATCCATGCGTCCAGCACCACGGAGTAGTAGTCCATCCAGCTTCCACTGGAGGTGTCTGAGTTCTCACTGAATCGCTCAAAATCAAGCATGATTTTTACACTCAGACGTTCCACTTGATCCGGGAGTGTACCTGCTACTTTCTCCAGTGGCTGCGCAATACTGCGTGTCAGATCGTCATAAAACGCATCCGCTTCGTAGTAATCATAAAAACGTTTACTTTTAGCCTGCCGGTTGTACTCCTTCTCGATAGCTTTGAGTATGTCCGGGGCGGATAACAGATATCCGTTCACCAATGTGGATTTGGCCTGCTTATTATCCTGTATCAGGTCGTGGATAATATTAACCAAAGTTTCATGGTTCATGCCACTTAATAATTCACTCTGTTTTTTATTCAGTTCGGTTGCCATGTTACCTCCATATAGATTCATTCTAATTAAAGCGCAAATACGTTATTTGAAATAACTACAATCGGACCCCGTAATCAATCTGTCTCTTAGTCACATCTGCAGATCAACTGACTTGGCAAGCAAGTAACCGTCCATCAGCGTTTGTAGTAAGAACCAGCCCTCCCAGAGTCTTTCCCAGCCTACCCTCCCAGTATGTTTAGAATCAGACCAACCAGCCAATTTACCCAAACTGATATACGCCTAATACAGACTCGGCGCTTTCTTTGGCAGATGTTGTTTCTCCTGCTTTGACCACAATAACTTCCAGGCCAGTGGGCTGAGTATCTCTTCACAACATTGCTTTTACAAGCGAAGGCTCTCCCCTTGTTTCCCTTTCGGCACTTTCAGACTCACTTCTGAATAACAAACCTCACAGTGCGCCACACGGGCTTGACGTCTGCCTTTCTGCTTAACGCCAACCTGTCGGTCTCCCGCACTTTTTAATGTCTCAACAAAATCATAAAGTTTATCTTCGCTTTCTTCATCAGCAGAGGAATTTAAGGATTGCACGAGGGATTGTCCTGTCTGGTTGGCGAGTGAACCGGTGAGCTGAACCAGACGCTTTGTGCATCGTTTATCGCCTAATTTAGCGTGTTGAAACGTGTTTTTTGCCCATTGCTCGGTGTTGGCTGAAAACATATCGGTTAGCTTATCTGTGGTTTTTTTGTTGAGATCGATGACTGGAGCAAGAGTTCAACAGGAATGCAGGAAAATATCAAAATATTTGTGTAGAAGAGACAGGGTAACCGACGGGTCTATTCACCTCAGACCCCGTTTACTAAATCACCTTTAGCATCAATAGGCACGCCTTGATAAACCCAATCATCAATGGCGGTAATAACTTTACCACCATGATCGGTTAGGTCGTTTAAACGGATCACGGCTCTGTTTGTCATATTTATAACTCTGTCATTAATGGTAGTATTTGTAGATCCCGCAAGCAGATTTCAATATCATTGGCTTTATTGATATGTTCTTGATTTTCTATGTCAAAAATATCTTTTGTCGTGATAATCAATGAGCCTTTTTTGTCATTTTTATCAGAAATAGATATTATTTCTTCCGCCATTGGGACTAAAGTTGAATCTATTTCTATTGGTAAATAGAGCATCCAGCCAGCATAAACTCTATCTGGGAAAACTTGTTTTTGTTTTAATGAGTAACCTCTTGTATCTACTAGAATAAATGGAGAGTTTCTAACCGATATTGAATTTATTAAAAATTCAACAATATCTTGAAAATTGAATTCACCTTTGTCTAAATTGATGCTTATAGATATATTAGTTTTACCTAATCTAACTGGATTAACATGGATTTTATCTTCGCCCATATATAGAATACTGTTGTTGTTCTCATCGATTCCATCAGATAATGATTTCACAATAAATCTAGAGTTTTCATTATAAGTTTCTTTAAAATCCTCTATAGCGTACTTAGTAGGTCCATTTTCATCAAATGCGTTATTTTTTAATCTTTCTTCTTGAGTATAACCAGGCAAACACCAACCACTTTTTCTAGTTGTTAACCTATTTATCTTGCATGTAATTTGATATAAATCAAGTAATGCATTTTCAGGAGTTAAAGCCTCATTTGAATCATGAAATAATTTTATTCTTGAAAATATCATTGACATTTTTAACTCTCCTTTTTGTGAGAATAATTAAAGCTCAGTGTTAAATACTGTAATGTTAGGAAATATAGAAAGCGCTATAAGGACGTATTCATAGGATATTGGTTCTAGAAAGTGCCAATGGGACTTTGGAATATTATTTAATGTCTCGCATACTAAATTCTGCCGTCTAACCGGATTAATCATACTGTCATGTCCGGACATTTTTCCCTGATGCTTTAAATCATCACTGCCTTCCACAATAGGAAAAACCCCTTTGCACATAGGGCAGTTTACTAAATAACCTTTAGCAGCAATAGGCACGCTTTGATAAATCCAATCATCAATGGCGGTAATAATTTTACCACCATGATCGGTTGTGTCGTTTAAACGGATCACGGCTCTGTTTGTCATATTTATAACTCTGTCATTAATGGTAGTATTTGTAGATCCCGCAAGCAGATTTCAATATCATTGGCTTTATTGATATGTTCTTGATTTTCGATGTCAAAAATATCTTTTGTCGTAATAATCAATGAGCCTTTTTTGCCATTTTTATCAGAAATAGATATTATTTCTTCCGCCATTGGGACTAAAGTTGAATCTATTTCTATTGGTAAATAGAGCATCCAGCCAGTATAAACTCTATCTGGGAAAACTTGTTTTTGTTTTAGCGAGTAGCCTCTTGTATCTACTAAAACAAACGGAGATTTACAATTAGATATTAAATTTTTAATGAATACTATGAATTTCTCAAAGTTAATATCTTCTTTTTTAAGACTAATGCTAATTGATATATTGGTTTTCCCTAACCGGATAGGATTATTATGAATTTCATCTTCGCTTGTATATAAAATACTATTGTTGTCTTCATCATTTCCATCTGATAAAGATTTAACAATAAGTTTAGATTCTTCATCAAAAGTTTCTTCAAAATGTTTTAATGCGTACTCAGTAGGTCCATTTTCATCAAATGCTCGGTACAACAATCTCTCTTCCAAAGAATTCTCAGGTAAATGCCAGCCACTTTTCTTATTTGATAATTTATTTACTTGTTGCACCGCCGGATATAAATCACTTAATGCCACCTTAGGTGTTATGCTCTCGTTTAGATCGTGAAATAGTTCTATTCTTGGGTATATCGTTGTCATGTCTTTACCTTTTTACGCAAAGCAAAATTAATATAATTAAACAACTATCAAATCACAGTATTAAATACTCTAATGTTATTAAGTTTAGTAAATGCTCTAGAGAAATATGCATAAGATACAGGTTGCAAAAAATGCCAATATGATTTCGGCACATTGTTTAAAGTTATACATACTGAATTTTGTTTTTTAGCCTGATAAATCATACTGTCATGCCCAGACATATCTCCTTTTAATTTTACATCTTTATAGAAATTTTTAGGCTCTCCATTTTTAAAAAACTGGTCATACTTAGCTTTAGCTTCAAGAAATAAGCATTGTGCAGGTTTCCAACCATCAAAATTTGTATCCATGCATAACCAAGTCTCAATGATGTTTAATTCAGGGTTGTATATCGTCCCGGCAATTTTTGTTTGATAAGCAATAGTTATTTCCGAATACGATATGGTTTTTTCCCAAACCATCATTACTTTCCCAATTGCCGGACACTTTTCACACTTGGTTCTGGATGAAGCAATCGTTTTTGTATCCGCTTTTGTTCTATCTCCTTCTTTATCTTTGGTGCTTTCCATTACACCAACGGCGACTAATCCCGCAGTACAAGCAGCCAGTGTCCATTCAGCAGCAGCTAAAAGAGCGGGAGCCGCTGGCGCAAGAAGTGGTAATGGCATCTCAATTTCTCCTTTTCAATAAATTATCCATGACCTGTAAATAGTCACGATACTTTTCTCGGCTCTCCGTTTTTCCAGATTAATGTATTAGCTGGGTAAACGGAAAAGACAAGTGCAGCGCGTCAGTGTTGCCCTAAATAGGCCAAAGTGATTTTTCGTCTAATTAAGCGAGCAAATCTTTTTGGCTGGCAATCAGTTTTGCGCCACATGCCGTGTGCATCCCCTCTAATGCGACAGGTTTTCCCTGATGCTTTAAATTATCACTGCCTTCTACAATAGGAAAAACCCCTTTGCACTTAGGGCAGTTTACTAAATCACCTTTAGCAGCAATAGGCACGCCTTGATAAACCCAATCATCAATGGCGGTAATAACTTTACCACCATGATCGGTTGTGTCGTTTAAACGGATCACAGCTCTGTTTGTCATATTTATAACTCTGTCATTAATGGTAGTATTTGTAGATCCCGCAAGCAGATTTCAATATCATTGGCTTTATTGATATGTTCTTGATTTTCGATATTAAAGATATCTTTTGTCGTGATAATCAATGAGCCTTTTTTGTCATTCTTATCAGAAATAGATATTATTTCTTCTGCCATTGGAACTAAAGTTGGATCTATTTCTATTGGCAAGTAGAGCATCCAGCCGGCACTTAGGCGGTCTGGAAAAACTTGTTTTTGATTTAATCTATAGCCTCTAGTCTCTGTCGTAATAAATGGAGAATATCTATGAGAAACCAAATGTTTAATAAAATCGATAAAATTTTTAAGGTTGAAATTTTCTTTTTCAAGTGCAAGATTAATAGATGTATTAGTTTTTCCCAATCTCTTGGGGTTAGAATAAATATCATCTTGACCAATATATGTAATGTTATTTTCTAATTTTTCACTTTCAGGATTATCAATTATAGGCTTGTCAAACAGCGACACTATAATAGATCTTCCGTCATACTCATAAATTTCCCTGAATTCTTTTAAAGCATATTCAGTAATGCCATTTTCATTAAATACATGATTTTTTCTAATTTCTTCTTCACTATACCCAGGTAAATGCCAACCACTTGAATTATTACTGAGGTCATTAATGTTATTCATTAATTGATACGTATCGGCCAATGCTAATTCTGGTGTGATGGCTTCTCTAAGATCATAAAATAATTTTATTCTTGGGTGTATAATGAACATGTTTCAATTCTCCTATATATTATTTTGGTTATTAAGACATCGTAGTATTAAAAGTTTTAATATTGAGAAATGGAGCAAAAGCTTCTGTAAAATATGAATAAGATACAGGTTGTAGAAAATGCCAGTGAGATTTTGGAATGTTATTTAATGCGATACATACTTCGTTTTGTTTTCTGGCTTGCCTCAATATGCTATCATATCCAGACAGTTTTTTCTTACCTAACTTTACCTTACGATAAAAACCATTAGGTTCCCCATTTTTAAAAAATTGATCGTAATTTGCCTTAGCCTCAAGAAATAAGCATTGTGCAGGTTTCCAACCATCAAAATTTGTACTCATGCATAACCAAGTCTCAATGATGCTTAATTCAGGGTTGTATATCGTCCCGGCAATTTTTGTTTGATAAGCAATAGTTATTTCCGAATACGATGTGGTTTTTTCCCAAACCATCATCACTTTCCCAATTGCTGGACACTTTTCACACTTGGTTCTGGATGAAGCAATCGTTTTTGTATCCGCTTTTGTTCTATCTTGTTCACCTTCTTTATCTTTGGTGCTTTCCATTACACCAACGGCAACTAATCCTGCTGCACAGGCAGCAAGAGTCCATTCAG
>NZ_JBHFKZ010000067.1:0-21961 GCF_042879375.1 Photorhabdus sp. RM323S | reverse complement strand
ATGATGATTAAACTTAACAAAAAACAGGTGTTAAAAGGGATAAAACAACGGTTAAAACTTTATGCTAATTAAATCCAAAGTTGAAAAGAAATCGCACGTAAAATAACATTACCCGAATAAACGGATATTAAAGCGCTTTCTCGCCAGTTATTTAACAGCATCAGAAAAGATAAAAAATGAATATAATCCACGTTCGTTAAACATAAAATACGATATCCGATGATGATTAAACTTAATAAAAAACAGGTGTTAAAGGGGTAAAACAACGGTTAAAACTTTATAACAATTAAATCCATTGAGTAAAAAACGATTTCCGATAACAGGTTAAATAGGTTTTCATAATAGTGATACACCCATTTTTACCCTTCCCGATTTTTGCTGTTGTCATGATGCGGCGTTCCATGAATACCTTTACATGTTGAAGCCATTGCCACATAAATTGACAACAGGGAACCTCTAAAAACTCTCAATACAAAAAATAAGATCAATTTTGCACTCACCAATAAATGACCTTATTGTGTATGACTTCTTCTGGCTTTTTCAGCGGAAAAAATAAACTCATCGCTTTTTCATCACATACCGGAATTAAAAAGCATGAATGCCGGATTTCCCAAAATAAACCAAACGTTGCAAATCATAGCAGGTGGCCTTCATCATCATCGCAAAATTGGCTCGCAGCTGGCCTATCGTTCGGATAAATTTTTCACCCCTCTGAGAGAATGAGCCAAAGATATGTTCGACTCGTGCCCGGGTTTTCGCTATTTTCTTATTTCGGCCTTTCTGGCAATCTGATAAGGGCTTATTACGTGATGCTTTCCTCTGAATATGAACACGATAGCCCTGTTCCTTCAGCGCATGTTCACGCATCTGGCTGGCATACCCTTTATCCGCATAAATGTCCCGGCTTGTATTTGACCGATCCAAAACGGCTTCAAAAAACAGGCTATCATGGACAGCAGCGGTTCCTGTCGCGATGTGGCGGATCACTTTATATTTTGTATCGACACTAATGGTAAGCTTATAGCCAAAATAACTTTTACCGTGCTTTTTCGTCCAGGTTGCCTCGGTGTCTTTCTGGCATCGTTTGTTTGCTGTCCCGTTATCCGGCGTTTTACCCTGACGGATTTGTTCATTCTCTTCCTTCTTATTGTGCTGCTTAGGCACTGGGAGCAACGTGGCATCAATGATTTGACCCCCTCAGGGAATGAATCCCTGTGCCGAAAGCTGATGCTTTGCCTCTTCAAACAACGCGCTGGCACCTTCCTGCCCAATCCGTTTTTCGAAACACCAAATCGTGTTACGGTCTGGAATATTAATGACATCGGTCAGGCGACAAAAACGTTGCCAGCTCATTCGGTCAAGCAATTGATATTCCATCTTTTCATCGGAAAGATGATGGAAATGTTTCAGGATAATGATGCGAACCATCACCTCAGTCGGGAATGGCGGGCGTCCCCCTTTGGGAGAAATAATACGTGGTGCGACACGGTCTATGGTGTCAGCCAGTGCCGAGAAATCAACATACTTATCAAGAACAAGCAGTGGATCACCTAATTCATCGATTTTTCGACGGTGATATTCGGATGCCAGCTTGTCTTTTTTTAAAGCAGAACGAGGCGGTATCATGACGGCGCTACCTTGCAGAGAGGTGTTGTGTCTACATTTTACTCAATTTTGTGGCTGTGAAAAGTATTTAGAGGTTCCCTTTAGTTTAGTGTTACCTTGATCTTAGGCAAGCGCTAAATCTAAGCAGTAATTGTAGAAGAAACCGTTGCTGCTATGATGTGAATCCGCCTACTCAGTTAACGGATCACCGAAAAAAATTTGTATTCCCCGCAATCGGGTATTGGAAGGGGTGCACAATGAGGGAAAACGATTTTATGGCTTTAAACTTCATCGGGTTATCAACGATTGCGGTGAACTTTTGGCCGTTTCATCAATATCCATCTTTAAATCAAATCGGGTAACAGCAGTCATAAGTATTTTCCTATAAATACAGTAAATTAACGTACGCAGCATTTTTCTGTATAAAATTTGAGAAAGCAAGTTTGAATACTGAGTCGGTAACGGAAATCTTCTGAATACCCAAAACAGACAAAAGTCTGGTCACTTTTTTACATAAGCAGGGCAGGAAAAATACTAAGATGTCCCTAATTAACTCAACCTAATTTTGGAAAAGATAATGCCAATTTCACCCATTAGCGGCCATATGCCACTTAGCCAAATGCAGGCTTCTCAGCACACTGCTGCCTCTCCTCTGCTCGAACAGGGCAATCGTCTGTTCGAGCAGTCTGTTCGAGCAGTCTGTTCGACGCGGTCCTCTGCACTTCCAAAGTTCGGATCTCAAACAGTTGATTACCGAACTGCGTCAGTTGCAGAGTGCCCCCAGTAGTGCGCAGGCCCAACGGGTACAAGATGCTATCCAGCACTGGGAGAACCACCATCCTAAAGAGGTGGCGGCCCGGGGCACTCGCCTCACCGAACTCAAACAGGCTCTGGCGGAACAGGGCGCTATGGTGCGTGCTCACCAGCCAAATGTGGTCGCGCCCGGTATCAAGGCCGTGTTACAACAGGCCATGCCAACCTTGCAGAAGATGGGAACCTATGCATGCACCGATGCAGGCACCTTCGTTAGCAAGCAGAATCCCCAATATCAGCAAATCATGGAGAGATTACGGTTATTCAATGATAATCCTGAGCGCCAGAAGGTTAACGGCCAGGCCAACATGATGTCCAACATGGCAGCCATCGCCGCCAAGCGAGGCAACGTCAGCCTCAACCAATTGCAATCCATCGCCCGCCATGTCGCTCAGGCTCAGGCTGGTTGCTGCACCACCTTGGCCTACTCTGCGGCAGCCGAATTGATGAAACACAATCAAGACGACCAGCAGCGCATTGAGGTAGTCGCTCATCGTGGCTCTAAGGGGCATACTCAAACCCACTGCTTCGTAGTGGTCGGTCGCGATCCCAACAGTGAGCTCAGCAAACCAGAAACCTGGGGTTCACAAGCACGCGTCATTGATCCTTGGGCTGCGACCATAGGTGGTGAGCTGCAAGGTACACCAAGTAAGCCTCCAATCGCCAACCTGTGGCCGCCGACTGAATCCGTGTTTGACAACCATAAAGAGTAATCATGTTTAATCTCCTATTATCGGATCTGTGCCGGCTTCTTGGACAGACCGAGGAGTCCCTGCACCCAGAGGGGCTTGATCTGCCGCTTGGCCCTTTTAGCCTGCATATCCGTCAACGTGATGAGCTGGTGACGTTGTTTATTCCGCTGGGTGATGTCGAGCCCCGATCTTTGGCTACATTAGGCGATTGGCCGCTGTTGCAATTGAGTCGTAGCGGTGAGGGTGAAACCCTACTTTGGAGCCGTGAATGGTTGGAAAGGCTGGATGCTGAGTTGCTGGTCAGTTTGGTTGGGCGAATGTTACAGCAAGCCAGGGACCTTATGGCTGTATTCCCCACCACTGAAAGCCAAGGATGGCTGCCATTAGGCATTCAAGGGACCTCGTGGCACAAAGTTTAGCAAAAATCGCCGTAAGCCTCCGCCCAATGCGGGTGAAAATATCAGGTGGAAAAAACGAAGGGGGTGTCGATGCCTGCGCGTAGAAATGAATAAGGGCGGTTTCCCAGCCCTTATAGATTTAAGTGAGTTTCAGCAGTTCAGGTCAACGAATATTGATCTGAACTGACACGATGTTCTGAGGCGAGTTAGTGGAAGTGTTCTGGTATTTGAAGGTGCCATTTTGGTTGCCGTCGAGGTTATATTCCTTAAGGAAGCCAACCACAGTTTGGCCCGCAGTGCACGGCCAAGTGTAATACCCGTTTGTAATGCAAACCGGCGTATCAGCGTACATCGCTGTGCCGGGCAGTAGACCTCCGTTCATCCAAGCAAAGGGGCTGTATCCGTAGCCAATTTCCAGAACGGCGGCGCGGAGCTGCTGTCCTCCGTGATCGCAGGTTGTTGCAAACAAGTTGGAAGTGTATTCCCATCCGCAATTCGTCGAGCCAACGGCATAGACCCACATATTGCTTAGCGAAGGTGCGGGGGCGTCAACAGGTTCAGAATTAATTTTGGGATCCTGCTCTTCGGCCCGGATGGGGCTATCAGCGTTAGGCTGAAGCTGGGATTGCGCTATCAGGACTTTTTGAGAAGCAGGAACTTCCGGCAGTTGCTCTGTTTGGGCATAGGCATTAACGCCAAACAAGGAAGCAAGAGACAATAAAATGGCAAGTTTATTTTTTTTCATAATTGAATCCTCTTAGAAATGGAAAAGCTCAATTCTAGGGAAGTGAGCAAAAATCACATTATCAAATTTTATTTATGTAATGAGTAAAGTTTGAGCTGTTATTGTTGCGATCTTTGCTTATCTCATTGCGGAACAAGGGCGGTTTCCCGCCCTTTACAGATTTAAGTGGATTTCAGCAGATTAAAGAATGCTGATCTGCGTTGACAAAGTATTATGAGGCCAGTTAGTGGAAGTATTTTGGTATCTGAAGATACCATTCTGGTAGCCGTCGAGGACGTATTCCTTAAGCCAGCCAGCTACAATTTGGCCCGCAGGACACGGCCAAGTGTAGTACCCGCCTGTAATACAAACTGGTGTAGAAGAGTACATCGAGCCTGGCAGCATAGCGCCGTTCATCCCAGCAATGGGGTTGAATCCGTAGCCAATTTCCAGAACGGCGGCGCGAAGCAGGCTCCCTCCGTGATTGCAGTTCGTCACTGGCAAGTTGGAAGTGTATTCCCATCCGCAATTCGTCGAGCCAACGGCATAGACCCACATATTGGTTAGTGGCGGGGCGGGGATGTAAGCTATCTCAGACTTAATGTCGAGCTCCTTCCCGTCGGCACGGATGGGGCTCTTAGGGTTAGGTAGCAGCTGGGATTGCGCTGTCAGGGCATTTTTAGCAGCAGGGGCTTCCTGTGCTTTCTCTGTTTGGGCATAGGCATTAACGCCAAACAGGGAAGCAAGAGATAACAAAATGGCAAGTTTATTTTTCTTCATGATTGAACCCTCTTAGAAATCGAAAGGCACAATTCTAGGGAAGTGAGCAAAAATCACATTATCAAATTTTATTTATGTAATGAGTGGAATTTATCCTGCTCTTATCGTGTTTTTGTTTGTTTCGCAAACGGTAAATGTGGGAAAACTGTGATACCATTGAGCACATATTGTACGGGGTTATATGAAGATGAAAGATACCCGTACTGTGCTCAATAATATCACTACCGTCGCGTGGAGATTGTCTCCTACTGACAGCGACTAACCTGTATTTCGCATTCCTGCCGCTACACCGGCTATTGTGACCATCAGCGCCTGTTCAAGCTGTGGATCAGGGTGTTGTTGCTGACGGGAACGTAGCAGAAGTTCTGCCTGCAAAACATTTAATGGATCGGTATAAACATTACGCAGGGCGATTGATTCTGCAATCCACGGTAAATCTGCCATCAGATGCTCATCTTTGGAAATGGTTAATACCGTTTTAATATCCGCTGAAAGTTGCTCACGCAGCTTCTGACCTAATGGCCACAAACTCTGATCTACCAAGCGGTGATCATAATATTCCGCCAGCCATAGGTCCGCTTTAGCGAAAACCATCTCCAGCATACCAATGCGGGTGGTAAAGAAAGGCCAATCGCGGCACATTTCTGCCAGTACACCCTGTTTACCATCATTCACGACTGTTTGTAGTGCAGCACCTGCGCCTAACCAAGCCGGCAACATCAGGCGGTTCTGTGTCCAGGCAAAAATCCACGGGATAGCTCGCAAACTTTCCACACCTCCTGTCGGGCGGCGTTTGGCTGGTCGAGAACCCAAAGGGAGTTTAGCCAATTCCAGTTCTGGCGTTGCAGCACGAAAATAAGGCACAAAATCAGGTTGTTCACGTACATAATCACGATACATCCTGCAAGAAACATCAGACAAAGTATCCATTATCTGACGCCATTCCGGCTTAGGTTCCGGTGGTGGTAGCAGGTTGGCTTCCAGAATTGCGCTGGCATATAACGCTAAGCTACTGATAGTGACCTGTGGCAGACCGAATTTGAAGCGAATCATTTCACCCTGCTCAGTGACACGTAGCCCACCTTTTAAGCTTCCCGGTGGCTGGGAAAGCAGCGCTGCATGTGCTGGTGCGCCGCCACGGCCAATGGTACCGCCGCGACCATGGAACAAGGTCAGCGTGACGCCTTCTTTTTCACAGGTTTTGATTAGTGCATCTTGTGCGCGGTATTGCGCCCATCCCGCAGCCATCACCCCGGCATCTTTTGCCGAGTCAGAGTAGCCAATCATCACCATCTGTTTGTCCTGAATTAGACAGCGATACCATTGAATATTCATCAATTGTTGAATAACATTTTCGGCGTTGTTCAGGTCATCAAGGGTTTCGAACAGCGGGGCAACTGGCAAGGTGAACGGACAACCGGCTTCTTTCAGCAGCAGGTGAACCGCTAATACATCAGAAGGCACTTTAGCCATTGAGATAACGTAAGCAGCGATGGCGTCTTGAGGTGATTCTGCAATCACCTTACAGGTTTCGAAAACTTCTTGAGTTTCAGCGCTTGGTTGCCAGTTGTGTGGGATCAGTGGGCGTTTGGAATTCAGTTCATGCAGCAGGAAAGCTTGTTTCTCTTCTTCGGACCAGCTTTCGTAGTCGCCTAATTCCAGGTATTGCGTCAGTTCAGACATGGCGGTTGTATGACGGCTGCTTTCTTGACGGACATCAATGCGTACCAGTGACAAGCCGAAGCAACGAATACGGCGCAGGATATCCAATAATTGGCCATTGGCGATGATTTCCATGCCACAGGTTTTCAATGATTGATAACAGGCGTAAAGGGGCTGCCAGAGCTGTTCATTATCCACCAGCAGATCAGTGGGTGGCAGAACTTGCTCCCCTTTCAGCCGTTTCTCTAAATATTCCAGTGTATTGCTGAGTTGTGTTCGCAGTTTTTTGGTAATTTCCCGGTAAGGTTCCAGAATTTCATCACCACCTGCCAGTTTGCGAACTTCTGATGTGCATTCGGACATGGATAATTCAGAAACCAGAACCTGAATATCTTTCAGGAACAGATCGGCTGCTTTCCAGCGGCTAAGTAGTAATACATGGCGAGTAACTTCAGCCGTGACATTCGGGTTGCCGTCGCGGTCGCCGCCCATCCAGGAAGTAAAACGGATAGGAACAGCTTCGACCGGCAAGCTGTAATCAATAGACTCTTCCAACTGTTCATTGAATTCACGCAGGAATGCCGGCACACCATCCCATAAGCTGTTTTCCACCATAGCGAAGCCCCATTTAGCTTCATCAATTGGAGTAGGGCGGATTTTACGGATTTCATCGGTATGCCATGACTGGGCAACTAACTGGCGCAGGCGGCGCATAATGTTATTACGCTCATAATCCGCCAAGTCATCGTGATCTAATTGTGACAGGCAGGTGTTAACGGCGACCAGTTTGTGGATCAAGGTACGACGCGCGATTTCAGTTGGGTGAGCGGTGAGAACCAGTTCAATCGACAGCTCATTCACCGCTTTTTTCAGATCGTCGTTACTGAAATTTTTTTCTTTTAACTGGGTGAATAACTTCGCCAAAGCAACCGGGTTGCTGGCAGCTTCACCATGTGGGGATATGCTGTGATATTGTTCCGCGACGTTTGTCAGGTTGAGAAATTGATTGAACGCGCGGGCAACCGGCAACAATTCATCATTGGATAAGTTTTGTAATGTGGACAATAGTTGCTGGCGGTGTGCTTCATTGCCGGCACGGGATGATTTGGATAATTTGCGGATAGTTTCAACTTTATCGAGAATATCTTCCCCTAAAGCTTCTTTGATAGTATCTCCCAGCAGCTTACCTAGCATGCTGACATTACTGCGCATTGCGGAATATTGTTGGTTCATGTGACTTTTGGCCTTTATTGCTGGCAGAATGTTGATTCTGTTCCTGTAGAAAAATTTCATTTAAGTGGCGGGAAGTTATTTTTTGTGGTGCCACAGTCTGACACTTACCCTAAGACTCATATTCATATCAGAAAATAATCAGTTTGGGCGAAATTTCTAAAATTTAATACTGAGCTGTTTTCTATAAGTTTTACTTATTATCTGAGCTGTGTTTATGTGCAAGGTACTTGGGAAAAGCTTGTTTGTTTCTTGTTCTGATGCTTGAGTCCCCCCTGATTTTTGGGAGGAGAAGTTGAAGCAATTAATTATTGCCCAGACAAAAATGATCTATTAACTGAGAGATTATCTTTCTGGTAGGTTCAATAAATGCCGTATCAATAAACTCATCCGGCTGATGTGCCTGTTCAATCGAACCTGGGCCAAGGACTAAAGTTGGGCATAATTCCTGAATAAATGGCGCTTCGGTACAGTAATTCACGGTTTCAGCCTTGCGGCCTAGCAGTTTTTCTATTACATCAACCATCTTGTGGTCTGTTGGGCATTCATATCCAGGAATGGGTGGATGTAATTCATTGATGGTCAGACGGCCAGGCCAACGCTGTTTCACTGGTTCCAGGGCCTCGTTTAACAGCCCATTCAGATCTTGTAATGTCAGGCCCGGTAATGGGCGAATATCCATATGCAATTCACAATGTGCACAAATCCGATTTACCGCATCACCGCCATGAATATAGCCGAAGTTCATGGTCGGGTACGGAATGGCAAATGCCGGATTGTTGTAACGCTCTTTTAGCGTGTCGCGCAATTCAATCAGATGACCAATAGATTCATGCATCAAATCAATAGCATTGACACCGCGGGCTGGATCACTGGAATGCCCTGATTGGCCGACAATGCGGATAGCATTCGATAAATGCCCTTTGTGTGCACAGATAGGCTGCAATGCCGTCGGTTCCCCGATAATCGCGAAATCCGGTCGGATAGTGGTACTTGCCGCAAAATAACGGGCACCTGCCATTGTTGTCTCTTCATCCGCGGTAGCCAGAATGTACAGCGGACGGGTTATTTTACTGACATCAATATCCCGCAAGGCATCAATGATAAAGGCGAAAAAGCCTTTCATGTCTGCCGTACCTAAACCATATAGTTTGTTATCACATTCTGTCAGGGTGAAGGGATCTTGAGTCCAGCGCCCTTCGTCAAAAGGGACGGTATCGGTATGACCACACAGTAGTAATCCACCTGGGCCACTTCCCAGAGTCGCCAGTAAATTATATTTCCCGCTGACTTTGGGTACCGGTTGTATCTCAATCTCAAAACCTGTTTCTTTTAACCAGCTTGCCAGCAGGTTGATTAAAGACTCATTACTTTGATCGATACTGATATCGGTGGCACTGATTGAGGGAGTCGCGATTAACTGCCGAAATAGCTCAATAAATGGAGGTAATTTAATATTCACTGTTGACAGCCTTTATTCATGATAGTATCAATATTCATGCATTTTTTTTGAATAAAAATACATTATCCCGTTTAAATACTGAGCACAAGGTAAAGAGATCCCATGTTGAATACGCTGGTTGTTGGTGCAAGTGGTTATACCGGAGCAGAACTGGCAGCATATCTGCATCGTCACCCACATATAAATCTGATTAGGCTAATGGTTTCTGCTCAGAGCGTTGATGCAGATAAATGTTTCTCAGATTTACATCCACAGTATAAAGGCATCGTTGATCTACCACTGCAACCGCTGACTGACATCACTGATGCTACTAAAGGGGTTGATGTGGTTTTCCTTGCCACCGCCCATGAGGTCAGTCATGACATCACGCCGGTATTTCTGGCAGCAGGTTGCGTTGTGTTCGATCTGTCCGGTGCCTATCGCGTACAAAATGCTCAGATTTATCAACAATACTACGGATTCAAACATAAGCATACTCAATGGTTAGCACAAGCTGTATATGGACTTGCTGAATGGCAGGCTGAAGAAATTAAACAGGCCCAGTTGGTTGCTGTCCCGGGATGTTATCCAACGGTTTCTCAACTTGCTCTAAAACCGCTACTGGAAAAGGGTTTGCTGGATACCGGTCACTGGCCGGTGATTAATGCGACCAGCGGCGTGAGTGGTGCAGGTCGGAAGGCCAGTATGACCAACAGTTTCTGCGAAGTTAGCCTGCAACCTTATGGAATATTTACTCATCGTCACCAACCAGAGATTGAGGAACATCTGGGGACCAGGGTGATTTTTACTCCGCATCTTGGTAATTTTGCACGGGGTATTCTTGCCACGATTACCTGTAAATTGCAGCCAGGTGTTACCGCAGAACAGATAAGTGAAGTTTATCAACAGGCATATAAAGATAAGCCTCTAGTGCGTCTCTACTACAAAGGGGTGCCAGCTCTGAAATCGGTTGTTGGATCACCGTTCTGTGATATTGGTTTTGTTGTACAGGGTGATCACCTGATTATTGTCGGTACTGAGGATAATCTCTTGAAAGGCGCGGCCGCTCAGGCAGTTCAGTGTATGAATATACGTTTTGGGTTTGAAGAAACTCAGGCATTACTTTAATTATTGGCGTGAGGGAGTAAATCAGATGGAACCTTTAGTCATAAAGTTAGGTGGCGTGTTATTGGACAATGAAGAAGCACTGGAACGCTTGTTTACTGCATTACAGGAATATCGGCAAACACATAAACGCCAGTTGGTGATTGTTCATGGTGGTGGTTGTCTGGTAGATGAACTGATGCAGAAGTTGCAACTGCCGGTAGTGAAGGAGCAAGGATTACGGGTAACACCCGTTGATCAGATAGGGATTATCACCGGCGCATTGGCAGGTGTAGCCAATAAAACTTTGTTGTCGTGGGCGACTAAGTATCAGCTTGCATCAGTTGGATTATATTTAGGAGATGGTAATGTAGTCATGGTTTCCCAACTGAGTGAAGAGTTGGGGCATGTGGGGAAAGCAATGCCGGGTGATGCTAAGTTGCTGAGAATTTTACTGGATGCTGGTTATATACCCATTATTAGTTCGATTGGTGTAACTGATAAAGGGGAGCTGATGAATGTGAATGCTGATCAGGCGGCAACGGCGATAGCTCAAACGCTAGGGGCTGATCTGGTATTGCTCTCTGATGTGAGTGGCATTTTGGATGGTAAAGGGCAGAAGATCCCTGATATCACTGCTCAGAAAGCTGAACAACTTATTGTGCAGGGCATCATCACTGACGGCATGATCGTGAAGGTAAATGCAGCTTTGGATGCAGCTAAAACATTAGGTCGCCCGGTGGATATTGCCAGTTGGCGCCATGCGGATCAGTTAACCGCGTTATTTAACGGTGTTCCCGTCGGTACTCGTATTCTGGCTTAAATCAAGTTTGATTAATTTTCGGCAAAGCTTTGCTGATGAACAACAACGGAATTTCAAAGGGTAACTTCATGCATACTAAAGATATTAAAAAAATAGTTCTCGCTTATTCTGGTGGTCTGGATACTTCTGCCATTATTCCCTGGCTGAAAGAGCATTATGACAACTGTGAAGTTGTTGCATTTGTCGCCGATGTGGGACAAAGCCGTGAAGATCTGGAGGGCGTGGAGCAGAAAGCTTTACGTTCCGGCGCATCAGAATGTCACGTTGTGGATCTGCGTGAGGAATTCATTAAAGATTATGTTTATCCGGTACTGAAAACCGGTGCTCTGTATGAAGGCAGCTACTTGCTGGGAACGTCAATGGCGCGGCCAATTATTGCTAAAGCACAGGTTGAACTGGCACTGAAAGTGGGAGCAGATGCACTTGCTCATGGCGCGACAGGTAAGGGTAACGATCAGGTTCGGTTTGAAAGTACTTATACCGCGTTAGCGCCCCATCTGAAAGTAGTGGCTCCGTGGAGAGAGTGGGATTTACGTTCCCGTGAAGCGTTGTTGGATTATCTGAAAGCACGGGATATCCCAACAACGGCAACACTGGAGAAAATTTACAGCCGTGATGAGAATGCATGGCACATCTCTACAGAAGGTGGCGTTCTGGAAAGCACTTGGAATGCATCCAATCAAGATTGTTGGGTGTGGACAGTGGAGCCGGAAGAAGCGCCAGATGAAGCTGAACTGGTAAGCATCACTATTGAAAAAGGCGAAGTTGTTGGGATTAACGGCAAGGTGATGTCGCCATATCAATGCCTTGACGCGTTGAATGTTTTGGGGGCAAAACATGGTATCGGTCGGATTGATATCGTGGAAAACCGGCTGGTGGGAATGAAATCCCGTGGTTGTTATGAAACACCGGGAGGGACCATCATGATGGCCGCATTGCGTGGTGTCGAACAACTGGTGCTGGACCGTGATAGCTTTAAATGGCGCCAGCAACTTGGGCTGGAAATGTCCTATGTTGTTTATGACGGACGTTGGTTCGCACCGCTGCGTCAGTCTATTCAGGCAGCCGCTGAGACGTTGGCTGCGGATGTCAGTGGTGAAGTGGTACTGAAACTCTATAAAGGCCAGGTGACAGCAATCCAGAAGAGATCGACGAACAGCCTTTATTCGGAAGCGTTTGCAACGTTTGGTGAAGATGAGGTTTACGATCACAGCCATGCAGAAGGGTTTATCCGTCTGTATTCTCTGTCTTCACGTATTCGGGCATTAAATAGTAAAGAGTAATTTCATTGTTCGTAGCAACGGGGATAATGGTCAGATTGTGCATCCGTTCCTGGATTGGCTTTTCTGGCCCATTATCTCCACTTAATGCATAAAATTACGGCTTATAAAAGGCACTCACTCAGGCATCAGATAATCAGGAATAAAAATATGGCACTTTGGGGCGGGCGTTTCAGTCAGGAAGCAGATCAACGGTTCAAACAATTTAATGATTCACTTCGCTTTGATTACCGACTGGCGGAGCAGGACATTACAGGCTCGGTTGCATGGTCGAAAGCGCTGGTGACTGTGGGTGTACTGACGGCTGAGGAGCAACAAAAGCTGGAGATGGCATTGAATGAGTTGCTAAGTGAGGTTCAAACGAGTCCACAAGCCATCCTGCAAAGTGATGCGGAAGATATTCATAGTTGGGTGGAAGGGCAGTTGATCAGCAAAGTCGGTGATCTGGGTAAGAAGCTTCATACTGGTCGTAGCCGTAATGATCAGGTGGCAACAGATCTCAAACTTTGGTGTAAAGAACATATTACCTATATTCATCAGGCAATTGTGGAATTACAGCAGGCATTGGTTATTACCGCAGAGAATAATCAGGATGCGGTTATGCCAGGTTATACCCATTTGCAAAGAGCACAGCCTGTTACATTTGCTCATTGGTGCCTGGCTTATGTAGAAATGTTGGCTCGTGATGAAAGCCGGTTACAAGATACTTTAAGACGGCTGGATACCAGTCCGCTTGGATGCGGTGCATTGGCCGGAACCGCTTATGATATTGACCGCGAACAATTGGCGTCATGGCTGGGTTTCGCTTCCGCGACCCGTAACAGTCTGGATAGCGTTTCAGATCGTGATCATGTACTGGAATTACTATCTGATGCCAGCATCAGCATGATCCACCTTTCCCGTTTTGCTGAAGACCTGATTTTCTTTAACAGTGGTGAAGCGGGTTTTGTTGAACTGTCAGATAGAGTGACTTCGGGTTCTTCCTTGATGCCACAGAAGAAAAACCCGGATGCGCTGGAGTTAATCCGTGGGAAATGTGGTCGGGTACAGGGAGCATTGACCGGTATGATGATGACCCTGAAAGGTTTGCCTCTGGCCTATAATAAAGATATGCAGGAGGATAAAGAAGGGTTGTTCGATGCGCTGGACACTTGGCTGGATTGCTTGCATATGGCAGCGTTGGTACTGGATGGTATTCAAGTCAGGCGCTCACGTTGTGAAGAAGCGGCTAAACAGGGTTATGCCAACGCAACTGAATTGGCTGATTATCTGGTCGCAAAAGGTGTTCCATTCCGTGAGGCTCACCATATTGTCGGGGAAACCGTGATTATGGCGCTTGTTCAGGGTAAGGCGCTGGAAGAACTGTCATTGGCAGAGTTGCAGAAATTTAGCCGCACAATGACTGAAGATGTATACGATATTTTGTCTCTGCCATCTTGTCTGGACAAGCGTCTTGCAAAAGGTGGTGTCTCGCGAAAACAGGTCATGCAAGCGATTGTAGATGTTAAGCAGAGATTAAAGCTTAAGTGAGTCATCGTTGGGGGGTATTAATATCCCCTGTAAAATAAATGAGATCTTTACATATAAGTTTTTAAGGATTATCTGATAGTCTTCTCCTCACATTGATATAATTATCTATTGGTAGTTTCTATCATTTATATTCAATATGTTGAGGTGGAAATGAATATCCGCGATCTGGAATATCTTGTGGCTCTTGCGGAGCATCGGCACTTTCGCCATGCTGCCGATTCATGCCACGTCAGCCAGCCTACGTTAAGTGGGCAAATTCGTAAACTTGAGGATGATCTGGGTGTCATGCTGTTGGAACGCACCAGTCGTAAGGTTTTGTTCACGCAACAAGGGATGTTATTAGTAGAACAGGCCAGAACGGTTCTCCGTGAGGTTAGGATCCTGGAGGAAATGGCATCGCTTCAGGGAGAAAATATGTCTGGTCCGCTGCATATTGGTTTGATCCCAACAATTGGCCCATATCTGTTACCTCATATTATTCCTGAACTTCATAGTTTGTTTCCTAAGTTGGAAATGTATCTGCATGAAGCTCAGACGCAAAGTTTGTTAGCCCAGTTGGATAGTGGCAAATTGGATTGTGCGATTCTGGCGCTGGTTAAGGAGACAGAAGCCTTCATCGAAGTGCCATTGTTTGAAGAACCCATGAAACTGGCAATATATGATGCCCATCTTTGGGCAGATCGAGAAAAAATTGCTATGGATGAATTGGTCGGTGAGAAATTGCTGATGCTGGAAGATGGTCATTGTTTGCGTGATCAGGCTATGGGGTTCTGTTTTCAGGCCGGTGCGAAGGAAGATACACATTTCCGTGCAACCAGTTTGGAAACCCTGCGTAATATGGTTGCTGCCGGTAGTGGAATCACGTTATTGCCTGACCTGGCAGTCCCACAGGAGAGAAAACGTGATGGTGTCTGTTATCTGGGATGTGGCAACCCTGAACCTAAGCGGTCTGTTATTTTGATTTATCGGCCTGGTTCACCTCTGCGTGGTCGCTATGAGCAACTGGCAGAGGTTATCAGCGCTAAAATGGGCGCTTATTATGGGCAATCAAAATAGCCGATTCAGGCCATTCAGGGCCGCGACACGATAGGCTTCAGCCATAGTTGGATAATTGAAGGTAGTATTGACGAAATATTCGATAGTATTACTTTCACCTTTTTGTTCCATAATCGCCTGGCCGATATGAATGATTTCAGCGGCACGCTCCCCGAAACAGTGAATACCAAGAATCTCTTTGGTTTCTCTGTGGAACAGTATTTTCAGGCTTCCGACATTCATCCCGGCAATTTGTGCGCGTGCCAGATGTTTAAACTGCGCGCGCCCAACTTCATAAGGCACTTTCATGGCTGTTAATTGTTGTTCGGTTTTACCCACAGAACTTATTTCAGGAATGGTATAGATGCCCGTTGGAATATCTTCAATCAGATGAACTTCGGCGCTTCCTTTAGTCATCGCTTGCGCGGCAATTCGGCCCTGATCATAAGCGGCAGATGCCAGGCTTGGATAACCGATAACATCTCCTACGGCGTAGATATTTTCGTTGTTGGTTTGATAGATCTTATTGACTTTCAGTAACCCGCGGCCATCGGCTTCCAGACCAATGTTTTTCAGCCCAAGAGTATCGGTATTGCCTGTCCGGCCATTAGCATAAAGCAGACAGTCGGCTTTGACTTTTTTACCGGATTTGAGGTGAACGATAACACCATCATCAACACCTTCAATTTTAGAATATTCTTCATTGTGGCGGATCACGATGCCACTATTCCAGAAATGGTAGGAAAGTGCATCTGACATCTCTTGATCAAGGAAAGCCAGTAAATGGTTTCGGGTATTGATCAAATCAACTTTCACGCCTAATCCACGGAAAATTGACGCATATTCACAACCAATCACCCCGGCACCATAAATAATCACATGCCGTGGTTCGTGATCCAGTTTCAGAATGGAATCGCTGTTATAAATACGGGAATGGGTGAAATCAACATCTGGTGGACAATATGGGCGGGAGCCGGTCGCGATAATAATCTTATCTGCGCTTAAGATATCGTAGTTATCATCGGCATAGCGCACACTTACCCGGTGGTCATCAATAAATGTTGCTTCCCCGGAAAACATACGACATCCATTGCGTTCATAAAATCCCTGGCGCATTTTAGTTTGCTGATTAATGACGATTTCAGCGCGGCGTAAGATTTCAGCAAATGAAGAACGAAGAATGCGGGAATTATCACTGTACAGCGGGTTTTGGTTAAATTCGATAATACGGCTGACGGCGTGGCGGAGGGCTTTGGACGGGATAGTGCCCCAGTGAGTACAACCACCGCCGACGTTGTTATAGCGTTCGATAACGGCAACGCTTTTACCCTGTTTCACTAATCCCATTGCTGCTCCTTCTCCACCGGGGCCGGAGCCAATGACAATGGCGTCAAAATGAATATGTTGCATAGAGGAAAGACCTGTTTTTACACAAAATTACAACGCCATATTAACATTGGTTGAGTTAATAACCCAATCGTCATCAGGATTTTATGTCACAGTTTAATGATGAAACAAATCCGTATCAGTGACATGATAAGAGCATGATTATAAAATTTGATATATTTCTTCACTATATTCAGACAGAGATATCAGGATTCGTGTGAGTAACATTACTGGCGTCAGAGCGAAACAGAAAGAAAGAACCCGTCGTTCACTGATTGAGGCAGCATTCAGTCAACTGAGTGCTGAACGGAGTTTTACCAGCCTTAGCTTGCGTGAAGTGGCTCGTGAAGCAGGCATTGCGCCAACTTCATTTTATCGCCATTTCCGTGATGTTGATGAATTAGGGCTGACTATGGTGGATGAGAGTGGCTTGATGCTACGTCAGTTAATGAGACAAGCCCGGCAACGTATTGCTAAAGGTGGTAGTGTCATCCGCACATCTGTCTCAACTTTTATGGAATTTATTGGTAATAATCCAAATGCATTCCGCTTATTATTACGTGAACGCTCAGGTACCTCTGCTGAATTCCGTGCCGCTGTCGCACGGGAAATCCAACATTTTATTGCTGAATTGGCAGACTATTTAGAGCAGGAAAGCCGTATGCCGAGACATTTTACTGAAGTACAGGCAGAGGCAATGGTAACAATAGTATTCAGTGCAGGTGCAGAAGCATTGGATATTGATTTGGAGAAAAGACAGCGTTTGGAAGAACGTTTAGTCTTGCAACTACGGATGATTGCTAAAGGTGCATATTATTGGTATCGCAGAGAAATAAATCCACCGGACCCTAAACTTAAATAACTATGAAGAAGGAGAACGAAATGATGGAACAATACCGCCAGGACAAAAGTACATTGTTACTCGCTTTTATTGTCGGATTAGCAACTAATGGAACGTTTTCAGCAGTTTTTAGCTCAGTTGTTTCTTTTTCAGTTTTCCCACTGATAGCACTGGTGTTATCAATTTATTGTCTTCATCAGCGCTATTTGAATCACTCAATGCCTGATGGGATTCCTAAGCTGGTTGTCGCCTGCTTCCTCTTGGGATTATTTAGTTATAGTGCGATTATCAGGGTGGAATACCCTGAAATTGGTTCTAATTTCCTCCCCGCAGTAATAGGGACTATATTAGTGTTCTGGATTTACAGAAAAATAAAAGTCCGTAAAGACCAGTCCATTGCAGAAAACAGCCATTGATTGATGAAAAACGCCGGAGAGATAACTCTCTGCGGCGTTTTTGTTTTGTATGTTGGTTAAGTCTCAGTTTAATTTTTCCAGAAGTACGCCGCATTCCATATGGTGTGTATAAGGGAACTGATCAAACAGAGCCAGACGGCTGATTTTATGCGTTTGGGTTAATGTTTCCAGATTATGGCAAAGGGTTTCCGGGTTGCAGGAAATATAAAGAACTCGCGGATATGCCTGGACCATCTCAACTGTTTTTTCATCAAGGCCGCTACGTGGTGGATCAACAAAAATAGTTTCACATTGATAGCTTTTCAAATCGATTCCCCGAAGGCGATTAAATTCGCGTTCGCCATTCATTGCTTGAGTAAATTCCTCTGCCGACATTC
This sequence comes from Photorhabdus sp. RM323S, assembly GCF_042879375.1. Lineage (NCBI taxonomy): Bacteria > Pseudomonadati > Pseudomonadota > Gammaproteobacteria > Enterobacterales > Morganellaceae > Photorhabdus > Photorhabdus sp. RM323S. The sequence continues at coordinate 3,824 of NZ_JBHFKZ010000067.1, read as the reverse complement.
GAATAATTTGCACATTATCAATATTATTAGCCGCGATATTGTATTGAGCTGCTGCAACGGATGGCTTGGCAATTTCTGTCGCCAATACTCTTTCAAAATTTTGAGCTAACGCCAGAGAGAAGTTGCCATTTCCGCAATAAAGCTCAAGTAAATCGCCTTGTGAACCTTTGGTAATATCAATCGCCCATTCGAGCATGTGAGTATTGACGCTGGCATTTGGCTGGGTAAAACAGTTTTCCACCTGACGATAGATTATGTTCTGGCCTGCAATAGATAAAACCTCATCAATATAATCATGGTTCAATACGATTTTAGTTTTAGCTGCCCTGCCAATCAGCTCAACGTCAAACCCTTTATTTTTTAACTCTTCACGCAGTTTTAACGCCTGTTGTGTCCATTCATCACCCAACTTTTTGTGATAAAGCAGAGAAACAAGGATTTTATTACTGCTAGTGGACAGATAATCAATTTGAAATAGCTTATGGCGTAGGATCTGTTCGGATTTAATGGCATCAATTAACACTGCCATCATGTTGTTGATTAATTTACTGGCAACAGGAAATTGTACAATGCGAATACGCTGTTTTGTCTGTTGATCAAACATAATATGGTACAAATCATCCTGCTCATGCCAAATGCGGAATTCTGCCCGCATTCTGTAATGAGATACCGGTGAGCGGAAAACCTCTGGCTCCGGAGTTTGGAAAGGTGCCATCATGCTTTTTAAACGGCTTACTTTTTCTGCAAGTTGTTGCTCATAGCTTTCCGTTGGCAGGAGATTTTGCATTATGTTTGTTCTCTTATATCTGTAGTAAGAAAAATTTTCGTGCGAAATTGTAGGGAAAGAACAAAGGATGTCCAGTTTTCTTATTACTCATTCATAATCCTGTCTATGCTTATATTCTAAACAGGTCTGATCCTTCATCGTAGCATGGAGGTTTGGCCTTCTAACAATCATTGCTGGATGTTTTCTCTATATGATAAATAAAAACCGGTTTTTATTATCCGCAATTTCAGTTGCAGTGATTTCTGGTTGGAATTCTGTGGCTGTTGCGGAAGAACAGCAGGATTCATTGGTTGTTACGGCAAGTCGATTCAAACAGCCTGTTTCAAGCATATTGGCTCCTCATTCCGTTGTGACACGAGATGAAATTGAGCGTTGGCAGTCAAATAGCGTAGCCGATATTTTACGCCGCTTGCCCGGTGTTGATATTGCGCTGCATGGTGGCATTGGGCAGTTAAGTTCTTTGTTTATCCGTGGTACTAATTCTAGTCATGTATTGGTGCTGATGGATGGAATACGTCTGAATCAAGCGGGTATTAGTGGTTCCTCAGATTTAAGCCAAATACCTGTATCGTTGATTCAGAAAATTGAATATATCCGTGGGCCACGCTCTGCGGTTTATGGCTCTGATGCGATTGGCGGCGTTATCAATATCATCACGACCAGAGAGAAACCGGGAACCAGTTTAAACGTAGGTATCGGTTCACATGGTTACCAGGTTTATGATGGTGCAACCCAGCAAAGATTAGCTGAAAACACCTCACTGATAGCAGCAGCCAGCTATACCTATACTAAAGGATTTGATGTGGTTTCTGCGGGTAATACCGGTGGTTTCAGGCAACCTGACCGTGATGGTTTCATGAGTAAAATGCTCTGGTTGGGGGTTGATCAGAAATTTAATGAGCAATTCAGTGGATTTGCCCGTGCTTATGGCTATGACAATAGAACATCTTATGATGCGGATATTAACTGGAGTTATCCATATGCCAGGCCAGATACCCGTGAACTTTATAGTCGTCACTATGACGCAGGGATCCAATTTAACCAAGGGATCTACTCGTCCCAATTAATTGCAAGTTATAGCCATATAAAAGACTACAACTTTGATCCCAAATATGGGCGCTATGACAAATCCGCGTCTCTTGGTGATTCTGAACAATATAACTTGCAATGGGGAAATACTTTCCAGCTATATCAGGGAATGATGAGTACGGGTGTCGATTTCCAAAAACAGTCCATTGACGCTGGAACAAGTTATATTCCGACGAGTGAAACAGTACGTAATACCGGGATATATCTAACAGCACAGCAGCAATTAAATGATTTTATTCTGGAAGGTGCGATTCGGTCGGATAAACATTCAGAAGCTGGCTGGAATACTACATGGCAAGCCAGTGCAGGCTGGGAGTTTATTGAAGGTTATCGTTTGATTGCTTCTTATGGTACGGCGTTTAAAGCACCGACTCTTAGCCAGATGTATGGTTTTTGGGGAGGTAATCGAGATTTGAAACCTGAAGAAAGTAAACAATGGGAAGGGGGGATAGAAGGCGTAACTGGTTTGTTGAATTGGCGTCTTTCTGTATATCGTAATGATATTGAACAATTGATCGATTATGCAAACAGTCGCTACTACAATATTGGCAAAGCAAAAATTAAAGGTGTTGAATGGACTGGTTCAATGGATACTGGAATATTCCAGCATCAATTGACATTGCAATATATCGATCCACGTAATGGTGAAACGAATGAGATTTTAACTCGCCGCGCGAAGCAGCAAGTAAAATATCAACTTGACTGGCAGCTATATGATTTTGATTGGGGATTAACCTATCAATATCTTGGGCAGCGTTATGATAAAGATTCCAGCACATCTCCTGTTCAAAAAGTGAAATTAGGTGGAGTTAGTTTTTGGGATTTAACGGTTTCATATCCGGTCACTGTTCATCTGACAATTCGTGGTAGAATAGCCAACCTGCTTGATAAAGATTACGAGACAGTTTATGGCTATCGCACTCCAGGACGTGAATACTACCTCACTGGGAGCTATAACTTCTGATTTGAATAAACCTGCCCGCCCGACAGTTTTAGTTTTTGATTCTGGCGTCGGTGGTTTATCCGTTTACCAAGAGATCCGGCAATTGTTGCCGGATCTCCACTATATATACGTATTTGATAATGAAGCATTCCCTTATGGTGAAAAATCGGAAGAATTTATTATTGAGCGAGTCGTTAAAATTGTTGATGCTGTTCAACAAAAACACTCTCTGGCAATAGTTGTTATTGCATGTAACACCGCAAGTACCGTCAGTTTGCCCGCTTTGCGCGAACGGTTCCATTTCCCGGTGGTTGGTGTGGTTCCAGCGATAAAGCCCGCCGCGAAGTTAACTCGTAATGGCATTGTTGGGCTACTGGCGACGAGAGCAACAGTTAATCGATCCTATACAAAAGAACTTATCGAAAGATTTGCGATAGATTGCAGAATTGAATCTATAGGTTCTGCTGAGTTGGTAGAATTGGCTGAAGCTAAACTGCATGGTGGTAAGGTATCTTCCGACGCTTTAAAAAAGATACTGAAACCTTGGCTCAGAATGAAAGAACCACCTGATACGGTGGTATTGGGTTGTACTCATTTTCCACTATTGGCGGAAGAATTAGTTCAGGTACTGCCTGATGGTACTCGTTTAATTGATTCCGGTGCCGCTATTGCCCGAAGAACAGCTTGGTTGGTTAAACATCAGGAGAATCTTGTTTGTACTTCAGCAGATAGTCTTGCTTATTGTATGAAAATGGGTGCTGGCACTGATGCATTAATCCCTGTTTTGCAGGAATATGGATTCTCAAAACTGGAGAAATTGGTAACTTAAGTTAAATTTGCCGCAATAATCAGCAGTCGTTAACTTTTTTCAAAATAACTATTGCCAGCGCCGAAGAACTCCCTATAATGCGCCACCACTGACCGACACAACGCTGACAAAACGTGTGAGGCCAGACAGAGTAAAGTGAATTAAGCGCTTGACTCTGCGGGCGAAAAGCGTAGTAT
>NZ_JBHFKZ010000066.1:0-23678 GCF_042879375.1 Photorhabdus sp. RM323S | reverse complement strand
AGTTATCTTGCCATTAACCAACTGATACGTCCGATACGTTTTGTGCCGGGAGAAGGTGATTCCCTGCACTTTTACGGCGCGGGTCATTTTGATGATATATCCACACAAGCTTGGTATGCCCGCTATGACCGTGGCCCTCTGCATATAACACCGATTAGAGGCGGCGAACCCGCCCTGGTCAGCGGGATCTGGCGAACCGATAGCTTGCCGGGCGAGCAGTACTTTTTTGCTCAGGGGGCTACAGCCTTCGATACTCAGGGCGCAGCATCGGGCACAACCGTATGGCATCTGATACGGGAAGCGGCGAATATGTGGGAATAACGGATTATCCACCGCCTCATCATGAAAGGAGAGAAGATGAAAACTTTGGATTATTTTGCCCAGTTAAGATCACAATTGGCTGCGTTTACCTTCCTCAATGGCGATGGGCTGACTGTTTCCCGTCTGGGTATCTCGATAACCCTGTTTTTTAAACAGGGTTACACCCCGGAGAAAAAACAGCGCATTCTGGCCTGTTATCGCCGCTTTCGCGAAGAATTTGGTGCCTACCTGCGTTTTCACCGTCATGAGCTAGAAGGGCTAAAAAAATATTCGCCCGAAAATATTGCCAAAGTGGAAGAGGGTATTCTTAATCAGAAAAAGAATCAGCCCTCTAGCTGGGTAGTCAGTGATGCAAAAAATATTTATGAAGCCCCCCACTATCTGATGCGTTATCTGGATTCCCGAGAAATTGATGGTGACGATGACAGCTCCTACCTGAGTCTGGTGCTGCCCTGGGATTATCTAAAGGAACAAGAGGGTATGGCTTGCTTTATGGCCTGGCTGGACTTTCTGTGTGAACAGCTTGAGCCTGACAGTGGGGACTGTGGTTACTGTCTGGTTTTACCCAGAGATTACCATGACTATTTTCCCCTGGAGTACCAGCTAGCGCAACGTTACCCTTCCCTGCAAGTCAATTCAGCGGTTCACACTGCGGTATTACAGTATGAACATTCCATCCGGGGTATTAACTGGATCACCCTGCTGTCCAAACGCTTTGTTAACCGACTGGGTGGGGAACATTGGATACGCAAGACGCTGGCGCGCTACCCGGATGTGGTGATTAGCCCTTACCGAAATGGTCTGATGATCCGGGCAGGTCAATACCCGGACTTAACACCACTACCGGGCAATGTCCCGACGAGTTATTTTGCCATTAACCAGCTGATACGCCCGATACGGGTTATTCCTCGTGAAGGCCATTCTCTGCATTTTTATGGTGAAGGACATTTTAATTCAACTTCCACGCTGGCCTGGTATGCCCGCTATGACTGTGGCCCTCTGCATATAACGCCGATTAGAGGCGGCGAACCCGCCCTGGTCAGCGGGATCTGGCGAACCGATAGCTTGCCGGGCGAGCAGTACTTTTTTGCTCAGGGGGCTACAGCCTTCGATACTCAGGGCGCAGCATCGGGCACAACCGTATGGCATCTGATACGGGAAGCAGAAAATAGAGAGGAGTCAATATAATGCGAAGTGTAGTAGAAGGAAGACAAATTATCCTTAACGGTGATACCACGACAACCGGAGGAAACGTTTTAAATGGTTCCGATTTGGTCAACCAACAACTGGAGGTTGCCCGTAAAGGTGACCCGGTATTTTGTCCCGCCTGTAAACAAACCGGCGCTATTGCGGAAGGTTCTAACTTGTTCAATATACAGGGAATACCTGTCGCACTGGCGGGACACCTTGTTAATTGTGGTTGCCCGACCGGAGCCTGTCGATTAAAGGTACGGTCATAAAGATCAAACGCCAAAGCCATTAATTAAAATACCCACAAAACACAAGGCAGGCTTTAAGCTGTTATTAAACGTCATTTTTTTAACTGATGATTTTAATCGGTATAAAGTTTTAACCGTTTTTTACCCCTTTTAACGCCTGCTTTTTATTAAGTTTAATCATCATCCGCTATCATGTTTTACGTTTAACAAACCCTAAACACCTCCACTTTTTATCTTTACCAACGCTGTTTTAGCCGCCTTTTTCAGAACTTAAATCCTGCCACATTAACCGTTTTATCCCTTTTTTATTGCATTATTTTTAGAGTGTTATCCGTAAAACAACCGTCGATAAAACGCTTTAATACCTATTCCGTTCGGATAATATTCTTTTATATGTGGATTTCTTTTCAACTCTCTTTTAACGGTTAATCATTTACGATTAAATACCATTAAATCCCCCGCTAAAAACTCGCATTTACCGAGTTAAATCCGACCTTGATAAAAAAGCCAAAAGCTTTAATACCTTTTCATTTGCATTTTCAAATAATCATGGCAGGTTAGGTAAATGTAAAATAAATCGCGCATAAAATTTTAATCCTTATTTTCACCCTTTTAATACGGGGTTTTTATTACATTTAATCATCATAAAATATCATGTTTTACGTTTAACAAACCCTAAATCTCTCCACTTTTTATCTTTACCAACGCTGTTTTACCCGCCTTTTTCAGAGTTTAAATCCTGTCACATTAACCGTTTTATCCCTTTTTTATTACATTACTTTTAGAGTTTTATCCGTAAAACAACCGTCGATAAAACGCTTTAATACCTGTTCCGTTCGGATAATATCCTTTTATATGTGGATTTCTTTTCAACTCTCTTTTAACGATTAATCATTTCCGATTAAATACCATTAAATCCGCAGCTGAAAAGTTGCATTTACCAAGTTAAATCCGACCTTGATAAAAAAGCCAAAAGCTTTAATACCTTTTCACTTGAATTTTTAAATACTCATGACAGGTTAGGTAAATGTAAAATAAATCGCGCATAAAATTTTAATCCTTGTTTTCACTCCTTTTAATACGGGGTTTTTATTACATTTAATCACCATAAAATATCATGTTTTACGTTTAACAAACCTTAAACCTCTCCACTTTTTATCTTTACCAACGCTGTTTTACCCGTCTTTTTCAGCACTTAAATCCTGCCACATTAACCGTTTTATCCCTTTTTTATTGCATGGTTTTTAGGGTTTTATCCGTAAAATAACCGTCGATAAAACGCTTTAATACCTATTCCGTTCGGATAATATTCTTTTATATGTGAATTTCTTTTCAACTCTCTTTTAACAGTTAATCATTTCCGATTAAATACCATTAAATCCCCCGCTAAAAACTCGCATTTACTGAGTTAAATCCGCCTTTTATATAAAAGCCAAAAGCTTTAATACCTTTTCATTTGCACTTTTAAATGTGCGTGACAGGTTAGGTAAATGTAAAACAAACCGCGTATAAAATTTTAATCCTTGTTTTCACCCCTTTTAACACGGACTTTTTATTACATTTAATCGTCATAACATAATACCGTATGAAAAAATTCCTCTTAAATACAAATCCATATCGTGGAATCACAAAACAGCGGGCACATCCGGCTATAGCATATGGGGAGATAGCATTTATTTATAATATATTCCAGCCCCCTAACAAAACCTCGTTATTTTCAATTTTAACGAGGTTTGTTTTTTTCATGATATACGTAAGAAATGCTATTAAATAACTATGATAGTTCACCAATAATCAGGCTTGATTGCTGGTTTCTGATGAGTAGACCCAACAGTCGTGTCACCAGCCATTTCGATTACAGAATATCAAGACGAGCATTCATATTGCGTCGAACCGCCCATATGGATTGACGTGTTCCCATATCAGTGGCGTTAAAGCTGCATAATCTCGGGACGTAAATTTTTCTTCCCAATGTGGTTGGGACAATATTTTCTGAATCATCAGTGTGTTGATGTAAATCATACAGTTTTAAATCCGGTGCAGCGCCAGCATGCTTACGTTTCATGAGATCTCAAATGGAGACGCTAAACGTATAGCTATTAGTTATACGATTGCTATAATGACTGTCTACCAATTTGCTACACAGGTGATTTATGAGAACACAACCTAAAGAAACCCCGATCAACATCCGGGCGAAAGCCTTTCAGCGGGAGCTTATTGACCATGCAGCAAACCTGCACTCAAAGACCCGAACTGATTTCATCTTGGATGCTGCCTGCCGCGCAGCCGAAGATGCCATACTCGATCAGCGCCACTTTTTCGTTAACGACGAAAAATATGATGTGTTCATGCAGATGCTGGAGCAACCGCTTCCTGATAATGCAGGTTTTAAAAAGCTCATGGGATATAAAGCACCATGGGAATAAGCGCCCCTGAAATATTAACGGCTGAACATAATATAAATGATTTTTATTGCCAGCATGAAACATTAAACGAATGGCTTTCACGCCGGGCTTTAAAAAATAATAAGCTCGGCGCGAGCCGCACATTTGTTATTTGCAAGGAAGGTACAAAAGACGTTATCGGTTATTATTGTCTAAGCGCCGGTTCAATTAATCATATTGAATCTACACCATCGCTTAAACGCAATATGCCAGATTCTATCCCTGTAGTGCTTCTCGGCCGTCTGGCTGTCGATGTGGAATATCAGGGGAAGAAGCTCGGGGCATTGCTTATCCAAGATGCTTGGAAGCGTGTCGCCAGCACGGCGGAACAGGTGGGCATTTCAGCTATAATCGTCCACGCACTTGATAAGAGCGCCCAAACGTTCTATACGCGTCTTGGCTTCGCCCAGTCGCCGTTGGAGCCATACACGCTGATGCTTCCATTAGGCAAACAGAACTAATTGTTGGTATTAAGGCCATCATGGTTCATGCCATGAACGAAAGATCCTGAACGTTCTACGGGCGGTACGAATTTGTACACAGGCGATTACTCTCCATTCTCACTATTTCAGCCCCAAAAGTGGTGCTGTCCAATCTGGAGGTTTTAATCGGTATAAAGTTTTAACCGTTTTTCTACCCCTTTTAACGCCTGCTTTTTATTACATTTAATCATCATCCGCTATCATGTTTTACGTTTAACAAACCCTAAATCTCTCCACTTTTTATCTTTACCAACGCTGTTTTATCCGCCGTTTTTAATCAGTCACTCCCCTTTATTTTATCTTCATAAATCAGAAAATAGATAACCTGATAATATAAAAATATCCCTTTCTGTTTTTCCGATAATCACTTCCTTTTTCAGCACTTAAATACCCGTCTATTCGGATAATATTCTTTCACATGCAGATTTCTTTTCAACTCTCTTTTAACGGTTAATCATTTTCGCTTAAATGCCATTAAATCCGCGGCTAAAAAATTGCATTTACTGAGTTAAATCCGCCCTTGATATAAAAACCAAAAGCTTTAATGGACATAGCCACCCACATGAACCTGAGCATCAGACATCAGCCGGTAAAAAATGATACTGTTGATAAAAGGGAATCGATTTCGCATTCGATTCGCGACTGGCACAGTAGGAATAGTTAATTTGTATGCCAACCTTTATCAGATTAACGTGCTGATCATTTATAAATTTTGGCTGGAAGCTATAATTCCGGATAGCGCGTTTTTCCGTTGATGGAATTTAAAAACATATTTGAATAAGTAATTAATTATGTGATTTTATTATCTTGTAATAATATCCAAATAATTTGTTTTTAATTGGAAATGATTTATTTGGTTATTAAATGACGTTAATTTTCATATTGATTATATTTTCGTATTATTACAGATAAATATATACGTAAATTGGTATTTATTTGAAATTATTTCATTCCGGTGTTAAATATAATTAGCGTTTACATTAGTTGTGTAATTTGATTATTATAAAATAATATGTAGTGAAGTTAGTTTACGTTTTATATGGGGGAATATGCATGTGTTTATTGTAACGTAATGATAAATAATGTTTTTATTGTTTTTTCTATTCCTTGGTTATTGGAGGGTGTTGATACTTATAAATACCTAATTTTATCTGAAATAATTTCAATCAGATATTAATGCTAAATGGACGAAATACAGCAAGGACTTAGCGCTCATGCCAGTGAATATATTCAGTAGATCCATTTTTATTTGGTTATGGAATTCGGCGTCAGTTAATAAAACATTGCGGTAGATCAAAGACGCGTATCTAAAAAACGGGAAAAAAATGGAATATCTTCTTCTGGTTCATCAAATGAACCATTTATTCCGCTATCTGGGAAATTATCGTCACATAATTGTTAATTATGCAGTTATTAACCGGACTATAACATCCCGCGCCTGAGAGAAAATATTGCCTGAGTATTTTCCGATGCCTGGCGTGCTTGTTGTTATTTCTCCAAAAAATAAAAGAAAAACATGGGTGATGGTTGTTGGGAATGACAGTTTTCAAATAGCTAACAGATTCGTTGAGGTCGTCAGTAGATGGAAGAGAGTATGACTAGAAAAGAAAGTGCCCTTGAAACGGCGTTGGTAAATATGTCGTCAGAAAAGGTGGGTAATGACATATCTGACCGAAAATTCAATGTGTTATCTGAGGTTGAACGTACATTGTTGCTGGAAACCTGGAACGCAACGGAAACAGCCTATCCTGACCGGTTATGTATTCATCAGTTGTTTGAGCAACAGGTAGAGAAAACCCCGGCAGCCACGGCATTAATTGTGGGAAATAAGACACTGAGCTATGCGGAACTGAATGCCCTTGCCAACCAGCTGGCCTGTCAACTGATTGAGCAGGGGATTTGCCCGGATGACCATGTGGCGATCCTGTTGGAACGTTCAGTTGAACTGGTCGTGTCTCAGCTGGCTATCCTTAAGGCTGGGGCGGTTTATGTCCCTGTTGATCCCAATGTACCGAATGAGCGGAAAAGCTGGCTGATAAACGATTGTGCCGCCAAGTTGCTATTGACTGATATGCAGACGGAAATCCCCGCTGACTTAGTTGTTCCGCGGCTCCGTCTTACCCGCGAGACAGAACCAATCCGAGGAGAAGACATTGGCAATCTCGATTTATTAGGTTCCAGTGTCGAGCCGGCGTATATCATGTACACCTCAGGTTCGACGGGTACACCAAAAGGGGTCATTGTGCCTCACCGGGCTGTAGTCCGTCTGGTCATCAATAATGGTTATGCCGACATCGAACCCAATGATCGAATTGCCTTCGCCGCTAACCCGGCTTTCGATGCCAGCACCTTCGAAGTTTGGGCCCCGTTGCTCAACGGTGCTGCGCTGGTGGTTATTGATCATACCACGTTGCTGACGCCGCTGGATTTTGTCCAGACGTTACAGGCGCATCGTATTACGGTCCTGTGGCTGAGCGTCGGGCTGTTTAACCGGCTGGCGGCGGAGCTGTCTCCGGTGTTGCCTCAACTTAAAATGCTGCTGGTCGGGGGAGATGTTCTCGATCCGCATGTGATTGCTCAAGTGCTGCGTAAGAGCCCGCCACAACAGTTGTTGAATGCCTACGGTCCAAGTGAGGGAACCACGTTTACCACGATCTACCGTATTGACCCGTTAACGTCGGGCACGACTTCCATCCCTATTGGTCGACCCATTGCCAACACCCGGGTTTATTTGCTGGATGCTGATGGTCAGCCGGTGCCGTTGGGGATGACCGGTGAAATTTATGTTGGTGGCGATGGGGTGGCCTGCGGTTATCTCAATCGCCCTGAACTGACCGCTGAACGTTTTCTGACGGATCCGTTTAGCGATAAACCGAATGCGCGTATGTACCGGACCGGGGATTTGGCCCGTTACCTGCCGGACGGCAATCTGGAATTCCTGGGCCGTAACGATCAGCAGGTGAAAATCCGCGGTTTCCGCATTGAACCGGGGGAAATTGAGGCCCGGCTGGTGGAATATCCGGCGATACGTGAAGCCGTGGTGCTGGCGTTAGGGGAGGGACAGGACAAACAACTGGTTGCCTATGTGCTGACCCAAGAGAATGACGGATTGGCCGCTCGCCTGCGTGAACACCTGAGTTCACGGTTGCCGGATTATATGGTACCGGTGGCCTTTGTACGTCTGGATGAGTTCCCATTAACGCCGAATGGTAAATTGGATCGCCGGGCGTTGCCGGCACCGGGGGAGGACGCTTTCGCCCGTCAGGTTTATGCAGCGCCGCTAGGAGAGAGGGAGAGTGTTCTGGCGACCCTTTGGAGCGAATTACTGGGTATTGAGCGAATTAGCCGGCATGACAGCTTCTTTGCATTGGGCGGTCATTCTCTGCTCGGCGTACGGATGATTGAACGTCTGCGCAGTCTGGGATTGACCCTGGCCGCCCGTAACCTGTTCCAGTGCCCGGCGCTGTCAGAATTGGCCCAGACATTGGAGCAACATCAGGCTGTCGTGGTGCCACCCAATATCATCACATTAGCGACCACGGCGTTGACGCCGGAGATGTTGCCGCTGATTGATCTGACCCAGCCTGAGATTGACCACATTATTGAACAGGTGCCGGGCGGGATTGCTAATGTTCAGGATATCTACGCCCTGTCGCCGTTGCAGGATGGTATCTTGTTCCATCATCTGCTGGCGAAGGAAGGTGACCCCTATCTGCTGGCCTATCCGATGATTTTTGCTGACCGGGTGCTGCTGGATCGCTATCTGGCGGCGATGCAACAGGTGGTTGATCGCCATGATATCTTGCGGACCGCGTTTATCTGGCAGGGATTATCTGCACCGGCGCAGGTGGTCTGGCGTCAGGTACCTTTATCGGTCACTGAACTGACCCTGAACCCGGCTGACGGGCCGGTTGGCGAGCAATTGGCTCACCGTTTTGACCCGCGTCAGTATCGTTTTGATCTGAGTCAGGCCCCATTGTTGCGCTTTGTGGTGGCGCAGGAAACCGATGGCCGCTGGCACGTGCTGCAATTGCAGCATCACTTGATTGGCGACCATACGACAATGGAAGTGATGCACCGCGAAGTACAGGTCTGTCTTGCCGGACAGGATGACAACTTACCGGTACCGGTTCCCTTCCGCAATCTGGTGGCGCAGTCTCGGCTGGATGTCAATCAGGCAGAGCATACCCGCTTCTTTACCGACATGCTGGCTGACGTGGATGAACCGACGCTGCCGTTTGGCCTGACCGAAGTGCATCGTGATGGTTCGCAGGTCACACAATCGTACCGGATGTTATCGCCGGCGTTAAACCACCGCCTTCGTCAGCAGGCAAAGCGTCTGGGCGTCAGTGTGGCAACATTGTGCCATCTGGCTTGGGCGCAGGTGCTGTCACGGACCAGCGGGCAGAAGAAAGTGGTGTTCGGCACGGTACTGTTTGGGCGCATGGCGGCGGGAGAAGGGGCTGATAGCGGCATGGGGCTGTTTATCAATACCTTGCCGCTGCGACTGGATATGGATGACACGCCGGTGCATGACAGTGTACGGCTGGCACAGTCCCGGCTGGCCGGCTTACTGGATTATGAACATACTTCACTGGCGCTGGCCCAGCGTTGTAGTGGGGTAGCGGGCGGTACGCCGCTGTTTAGCGCCCTATTGAACTACCGGCATAATGAGCAGCCGCTGATCCCGCATGAGACTGTGCCGGGTATTGAATTCTTGGGCGAACAGGAGCGGACCAACTACCCGTTTGTGCTGTCGGTGGAGGATGGCGGTGCTAATTTAGGGTTGACGGCGCAGGTAGTACAGCCGTTTGATCCGGACCGAGTGTGCAATTATATGCAGCAGGCGTTGGTCAGTCTGGCAGAGGCGCTGGAGCGGGCACCGGAAACGCCGGTACGGATACTGAACATTCTGCCTGAAACTGAACGAACATTATTGCTGGAAACTTGGAACGCGACCGAAACCCCGTATCCTGAGCAGTTATGCATTCATCAGTTGATTGAACAACAAGTAGAAAAAACGCCTGACGCCACAGCGTTGGTGTATGAGGGACAGACCCTGAGCTATGCCGAATTGAATGCCAATGCCAACCGGCTGGCCCATCAACTGATTGCACTGGGAGTAGTGCCGGATCAGCGGGTAGCGATCTGCATGGCAAGCTCACCGGCGCGGGTGGTGGGGTTGTTGGCGGCGCTGAAAGCCGGTGGCGCTTATGTGCCGCTGGACCCGGCTTATCCGGGGGAACGTCTGGCGCATATCCTGAATGATGCGGCCCCCTCAATAATATTGGCTGATCAGACCGGACGGCTAGCGTTGGACGAGGAAGCGCTGGCCGGGCTGACTCTGCTTGACCCGCATACCTTGCCTGATCAACCGGACAGCAACCCGCAAGTACCGGCGTTGACTTCCCGTCATCTGGCCTATGTGATTTACACCTCTGGCTCTACTGGCGTGCCCAAAGGGGTGATGGTTGAACATCGGGGGTTGGTCAATCTTATTCGGGATAAAATTGTCCAGTTTGGTATTCATTCTGGTAACCGGGTGTTGCAGTTCGCTTCATTTGGTTTCGATGCCAGTGTCTGGGAAACCATGATGGCACTGACTGGTGGCGCGAGTTTGGCTATTCCGGTCGACACGGTTCGTCAGGACCCGCACCGCCTCTGGCATTATCTGGAAGAGCAGGCAGTAACGCACGCGTGTTTGACTCCGGCTCTGCTACGGGATGGGGCTGATTTACCGGCGCTGACGATAAAGCCGACCGTAATACTGGGCGGTGAAACGCCCAGCCCGGCGCTGCTCCAGACATTGAGCCGCCAGGCCACGCTGTTCAATGCCTATGGCCCGACAGAAATTACCGTGTGTGCCACTCACTGGCGTTGTCCGTCAAACTATACCGATGCCTTGGTGCCTATTGGGCGTCCGACGGCGAATACCCGGATTTATCTGCTGGATGACTACGGGCAGCCAGTGCCATTGGGGGCAGTGGGGGAGTTGTATATTGGTGGTGCCGGTATGACGCGCGGCTATCTCAATCTCCCTGACCTGACTGACGAACGTTTCTTGGCTGACCCGTTTAGTGATGCAACTGATGCGAGAATGTATCGCAGCGGGGATTTGGCCCGTTATTTGCCGGATGGCAATCTGGTGTTTGTTGGCCGTAATGACCAGCAGGTTAAAATCCGTGGATTCCGGATTGAACCGGGTGAAATCGAAGCCCGGTTGACAGAATATCCTGCGGTGCGCGAAGCGTGGGTGCTGGCGCTGGGTGACGGGCAGGACAAACGTCTGGTCGCTTATATTGTGGCGGAAGAAGATAACGGATTGGCTGCCCGTTTGCGTGAACATCTGAGTGCTGTTTTGCCTGATTATATGGTGCCGGCGGCTTTTGTGCGTCTGGACGCCTTCCCGTTGACGCCAAACGGCAAGCTAGATCGCCGGGCGCTGCCGGTGCCGGATCAACATGCCTTTGCCCGTCAGATTTACGCAGCACCACAAGGGGAGATAGAAACTGCATTGGCGGCTATCTGGCGTGAATTATTAGGTATCGAGCAGATAGGCCGGTATGACAACTTCTTTGCGTTGGGTGGTCATTCACTGTTGGCGGTACGGGTCATGAATCGTATCGCCGCTTTCGGTGTTGAGCTGCCGCTGGTTGCCTTATTTACCTCACCGTCGCTTGCGGCCTTTGCGGAGAGGATCAGCGTCCAACGCAATGAGGGACGGGATAGATTGTCTGAGATTATTCCTGTATCCCGTGATAGCGCTTTACCGCTGTCATTCGCTCAACAGCGTCTGTGGTTCCTGGCGCAGTTTGATGGTGTCAGTGATACCTATCATATTCCGCTGGCCTGGCGTTTACAGGGGCAGCTTAACCTTCCTGCCTGGCAACAGGCGTTGAATCGTCTGTTTGCCCGCCACGAAGCGCTGCGTTCGGTCTTTATCACGGTTGATGGTCAGCCTCAGGTTGAACTGTTGCCTGCGGAATTTGGTTTGCCGGTGAAAAAATACGATCTGCGTAAAGCGGCTAAAGGGGATGAGCAACTTAAGCGCCTGTGTGCACAGGAAGCCGAAACGCCGTTTGATCTTGCCTGCGGTCCCTTAATCCGTTGCGCACTGATACAACGGGCCGACGAGGATTACGTTTTCTTGCTGACCCAACATCACATTGTTTCTGACGGCTGGTCTTTAGAAATACTTCAAACAGAATTGGGATCGCTTTATTCGGCCTGTTTGAATGAGCAGCCTGATCCGTTGCCGCCGCTGGCGATTCAATATCCTGATTACGCCGCGTGGCAGCGTAAGGCGTTCTCCGGTCAGGGCTTACAGGCACAGGGTGATTACTGGTGCCGTACGCTGGTGGATGCGCCGGTATTGCTGGAATTGCCGACAGATCGGCCCCGTCCATCCCAGCAATCATTTACCGGTGGTCGGGTACCGGTACAGATTGATGCCCCGTTGGCGCAGGCCCTGAAACAGTTGGGACAACAGCACGGCACCACATTATTTATGACATTACTGACTGCTTGGGCCGCGCTGTTGTCGCGCCTGTCCGGGCAGGATGATCTGGTGATTGGCATACCGAGTGCCAACCGCAACCGGCGGGAAATTGAGCCGCTGATCGGATTCTTTGTCAATACGCTGGCATTGCGCATTGATTTGTCCGATACACCGGATGTGGTCACGCTGCTCCGGCGTGTGCGGCAGACGACACTGGGCGCACAGGAACATCAGGATCTGCCTTTCGAACAGGTGGTTGAGATCGTCCAACCGCCCCGCAGACCAGAACATACCCCGCTATTTCAGGTGATGTTCGCTTGGCAGGAGAGTGATACAGAAGAGTGGCGACTGCCGGGATTAGCGGTGACACCAGTGGTACAGGGATATGATATTGCTAAATTCGATCTGCAACTGGAATTGACGGAGAAGGCGGGTGAGGTTGTTGGGGAGCTGAATTATGCTTCTGCCCTGTTCGACCCTGAAACGATTGAAAGGCAGGTCGGCTATTTGCTGGCTCTATTGCGGGCGATGGTGAACCATCCTCAACAATCCGTCACGACCGTGGATATTTTGTCATCCACTGAGCGGACATTATTGCTGAAAACCTGGAATGCGACCGCAGCGCTGTATCCTGAACAGTTGTGTGTTCATCAGTTGGTTGAGCAACAGATGGAGAAGACCCCGGACGCCATAGCGGTAAGGTATGAAAACCAGACGCTCAACTATGCTGAACTGAATGCTCGTGCTAACCGGTTGGCTCATCAACTGATTGCATTAGGCGTAATACCGGACCAACCAGTAGCCATTTGTGTGACACGATCACTGGAGAGAATCGTGGGATTGCTGGCGGTGTTGAAAGCGGGCGGGGCTTATGTGCCATTGGATCCGGCTTATCCGGGTGAACGTCTGGCTTATCTGCTCACTGATGCTGCGCCAGCTATTTTGCTGGCGGATAATATTGGACGGGCGGCACTGGGTGAAGAGGCTTTGGCGACGCTAACCGTGCTTGATCCAAATATCCTGCCGGATCAGCCGGACAGCAACCCGCAGGTGCCTAACCTGACGTCACGGCATCTGGCGTATGTGATTTACACTTCCGGCTCTACGGGGAGACCGAAAGGGGTGATGATAGAACATCAGAGTGTGGTTAACCTGACGGTGGAACAAATTGCCCGGTTTGATGTTGATGTAACCAGCCGGATGTTGCAGTTTGCCTCATTTGGCTTCGATGCCAGTGTCTGGGAAATTATGATGGCATTGAGCAGTGGGGCTACGCTGGTTATTCCGACTGAAACAGTCCGGCAAGACTCGCACCGTCTCTGGCATTACCTGGAAGAACATGCTGTGACGCACGCCTGCCTGACACCGGCCATGCTCCACGATGGTGCCGGTTTGCCGGCGATAACCATCAAGCCCACATTAATCTTCGCAGGAGAAGCGCCAGCCACCACCCTGTTCCAGACATTGTGTGGTCGGGCCAATTTGTTCAACGCTTATGGCCCGACGGAAATCACAGTTTGCGCCACCATCTGGAATTGCCCGTCAGACTATACGGGGGGATTAATTCCCATCGGTAGCCCGACAGTCAACAAACGTGTCTATCTGTTGGACAAACACGGTCAACCGGTACCGTTGGGCACGGTAGGTGAGTTATATATTGGTGGTATCGGTGTAGCGCGTGGTTATCTCAATCGCCCTGAACTGACCGCCGAACGTTTCCTCGTTGATCCGTTCAGTAACGAAACGGATGCCCGGATGTATCGCAGCGGGGATTTAGCCCGTTACCTGCCGGACGGCAATCTGGTGTTTGCCGGTCGTAATGACCAGCAGGTTAAAATCCGTGGTTTCCGTATTGAGCCGGGGGAAATAGAGGCGCATCTGACCGAACATCCGGCGGTGAGTGAAGCGTTGGTACTGGCGTTGGGTGACGGTCAGAATAAGCGTTTAGTTGCCTATGTAGTGGCAAATAATGTGGTGGCAGAAGTGGATAACGGACTAGCCGCCAGTCTACGTGAACACCTGAGTGATATTTTACCTGACTATATGGTACCGGCGGCTTTTGTGCGTCTGGATATTTTTCCGTTGACTCCGAACGGTAAATTGGATCGCCGAGCGTTGCCGGCACCTGATCAACACGCCTTTGCCCGCCAGGTTTATGAAGCGCCGCAAGGGGAAATTGAGAGCGTGCTCGCCACTATCTGGAGTGAATTGCTGGGGGTTGAGCAGATTAGCCGGCACGACAATTTCTTTGTGCTGGGTGGTCACTCGTTGCTTGCTGTGCGGATGATTGAACGTTTACGGCGTAGGGGGTTGGGCGTATCGGTTCAAACGTTATTCCAGCATCCGGTACTCAGTGTTTTGGCTCAGTCTCTGGCTCAACATCATGAAATCCCGGTACCTGACAACCGTATTACATCGGATACCATTACGCTGACGCCAGAAATGTTACCGTTGATTGATCTGACGCAGCCTGAGATTGACCGCATTATTGAGCAGGTCCCGGGCGGGATTGCCAACATTCAGGATATCTATGCCTTGTCACCGCTACAGGATGGCATTTTATTCCACCATTTGCTGGCAAACGAAGGCGATCCTTATCTGCTGATAACCCAACAGGCTTTTGCGGATCGGTCTTTGCTGGACCGTTATCTGGCCGCAGTTCAACAGGTGGTTGACCGCCATGATATTCTGCGTACCGCTTTTATCTGGGCGGGGTTATCAGCTCCCGCTCAGGTGGTTTGTCGTCAGGTTCCCTTATTCATCACAGAATTGACACTCAATCCGGCTGACGGATCGATCAGTGACCAACTGGCCCAACGTTTTGACCCACGCCGGCATCGTATTGACCTGAGTCAGGCACCGTTGTTGCGATTTGTCATGGCACAGGATACTGATGGCCGCTGGATCCTGCTGCAACTGCTGCATCACCTGATTGGTGACCACACCACGCTGGAAGTGATGAACAGCGAAGTGCAGGCGTACCTTACCGGACGGGGAAACCGCTTGCCGGCTTCGACACCTTTCCGTCATTTGGTGGCGCAGGCCCGGTTGGGTTCCAGCCAGCCAGAGCATACCCGTTTCTTTACCGATATGCTGGCAGAAGTGGATGAGCCGACGTTGCCGTTCGGATTGACGGAAGTTCATCATGACGGCTCACAGGTGACGGAATCGCACAGAATGCTGACGCTTGCACTGAATAACCGTCTGCGTCATCAGGCCCGGCGTTTGGGCGTCAGTGTGGCGGCGCTGTGTCATTTGGCCTGGGCGCAGGTGTTGTCGCGCACCAGTGGGCAGAAACAAGTGGTGTTCGGCACCGTATTGTTTGGGCGTATGCAGGCCGGTGAAGGGGCTGACAATGGCATGGGACTGTTTATTAATACCTTGCCGTTGCGGTTGGATATGGATGAAACCCCGGTGCAGGAGAGTGTACAGTCCACCCATACCCGATTGGCGGGCTTGCTAACGCATGAACATGCCTCACTGGCACTGGCTCAACGTTGCAGTGGGGTAGCCAGTGGGACACCGTTGTTCAATGCGCTGTTGAATTACCGACATAATACCCAGCCGGTCACGCCGGATGAAATCATCAGCGGTATTGAATTCCTTGGCGCACAAGAGCGGACCAACTACCCGTTTGTGTTGTCGGTAGAGGATGGGGGTTCCGATCTGGGGCTGACTGCTCAGGTAGTACAACCATTTGATCCAGAACGGATATGCGGTTATATGCAACAGGCGCTGGAAAGTTTGGCGGCGGCGCTTGAACAAGCACCGGAAACGCCGGTACAGACGTTAGAAATCCTGCCGGAAACAGAACGAACATTATTGCTGAAAACCTGGAATGCAACCGAAGCACCGTATTCTGACCGATTATGTATTCATCATCTGTTCGAGCAACAGGTGGAGAAAACCCCGGATGCCACCGCGTTGGTAGATGAAAACCAATCCCTTAGCTATGCGGAATTGAACACGTGCGCCAACCGGTTGGCCCACCAGCTTATCGCACTGGGCGTCGTGCCGGATCAACGGGTGGCGATTTGTGTGGCAAGCTCACCAGCGCGGATAGTCGGGCTGTTGGCAGTATTGAAAGCGGGTGGTGCTTACGTGCCATTGGATCCGGCCTATCCGGGTGAACGTCTGGCCCATATTTTGACCGATGCGGCACCAGCTATTTTGTTGGCAGATAATACCGGACGTTCAGCACTAAATGAGCAAATACTTTCCGAGCAGACGGTGCTTGATCCAAATTCATTACCTGATCAGCCGGACAGCAACCCACAAATATCGGCATTGACTTCCCGTCATCTGGCCTATGTGATTTACACCTCTGGCTCGACTGGTACCCCGAAAGGGGTGATGGTTGAACATGGTGGGCTGGTCAACCTTATCCGGGATAAAATCGCCCAGTTTGGCATCCATTCCTATAGCCGGATGTTGCAATTTGCTTCATTTGGTTTCGATGCCAGTGTCTGGGAAATTATGATGACATTAGGCAGTGGTGCCAGCCTGGCGATCCCTGACGATGCTGTTCGTCAGGATCCGCGCCGCCTCTGGCATTATCTGGAAGCGCAATCGGTGACGCACGCTTGTTTGACTCCCGCCCTGTTGCGGGATGGCGCTGATTTACCGGCGATGACCACCAAACCGACATTAATACTGGGCGGTGAGGCTCCCAGTGTGGCCTTGCTCCAGGCACTGAGTGGCCGGGCAACGGTATTCAACGCCTATGGCCCGACAGAAATCACCGTTTGCGCCACCGTCTGGCGTTGTCCATCAGACTATCAGGATGGATCCATCCCTATTGGACGTCCGACGGCTAACACCTGTGTTTATCTGTTGGATGCCCTTAGTCAGCCGGTGCCGTTGGGAACGGTGGGTGAGCTGTATATTGGTGGTGCTGGTGTGGCTCGCGGCTATCTTAATCGCCCTGAACTGACCGGCGAACGTTTCCTTGCTGATCCGTTTAGTGACGCCGCCAATGCAAGGATGTATCGCTCCGGGGATTTGGTTCGCTATCTGCCGGATGGCAATCTGGTCTTTATTGGCCGCAACGACCAGCAGATTAAAATCCGGGGTTTTCGGATTGAACCGGGGGAAATCGAAGTTCGACTGACAGAATATTCCGCAGTACGCGAAGCATTGGTATTGGCGCTGGGTGATGGGCAGGATAAACGTCTGATTGCCTATGTGGTGGCAGAAGCGGATGACGGGCTGGTTAACCGTCTGCGTGAACATCTGAGCGCGTCATTGCCTGACTACATGGTGCCGGCGGCCTTTGTGCGTTTGGATGCATTCCCGCTGACGCCTAACGGCAAACTGGATCGCCGGGCGCTCCCGGCACCGGGAGAGGATGCTTTTGCCCGTCAGATTTACACGCCGCCGCAAGGGGAAACAGAAACCACACTGGCGGCTATCTGGCGTGAATTACTGGGTGTTGAGCAGATAGGCCGGTATGACAGCTTCTTTGCCTTGGGCGGCCATTCATTGCTCGCTGTGCGGATGGTTGAACGCTTGCGTAATGTGGGTTTAACGCTGGCAATCCGTGATCTGTTCCAATCGCCGGTGCTGGCTGAACTGGCTCAAACATTGAGGTTGGATCAAACCACAGTCGTACCGGCCAACGTTATTACACCGGCAACGACGGTGTTGACACCGGAAATGTTACCGCTGATTGATCTCACTCAATCTGAGATTGATCACATCGTCGGGCAAGTTCCGGGTGGGATCAGTAATATTCAGGATATCTATGCATTATCGCCGTTACAGGACGGTATTTTGTTCCATCATCTATTGGCAAACGAAGGTGACCCCTATTTGCTGGCTGGTCAGATGGCTTTCGCTGATCGGCCTTTGTTGGATCGTTATCTGGCGGCGGTTCAACAGGTGATTAACCGCCATGACATCCTGCGTACTGCTTTTATCTGGGAAGGATTATCGGCTCCTGCTCAGGTGGTTTGCCGTCAAGTGCGATTGTCGGTGATTGAACTGACGCTGGATCCGGCTGACGGGCCGGTCAGTGACCAGTTATCGCGACATTTTGATCCGCGCCGGCATCGGATTGATTTGGGACAAGCGCCGTTGTTGCGCTTTGTCGTGGCACCGGAGACCGATGGCCGCTGGATTGTCCTGCAACTGATGCATCATCTGATTGGTGACCATACCGCGCTGGAAGTGATGAGCAACGAAGTTCAGGCCTATCTTAGTGGACAGCTTGACGGACAGGAAAGCAATCTGCCTACGCCGGCACCTTTCCGCAATCTGGTAGCACAGGCCCGGCTGGGGGTGAGTCAGGAGCAGCATGTTCGCTTCTTTACCGACATGTTGGCTGGGGTGGATGAACCCACGTTGCCGTTCGGATTGACAGAGGTACGTCATGATGGTTCGCAAATGACAGAATCGCACCGGATGTTGACCACAGAGCTGAATGACCGCTTACGCGGCCAGGCCAGACGTCTGGGTGTGAGCCTGGCCGCCTTGTGTCATTTGGCCTGGGCGCAGGTATTATCACGAACCAGCGGACAACAACAAGTGGTGTTCGGTACCGTACTGTTCGGGCGCATGGCGGCAGGGGAAGGGGCTGATAATGGCATGGGACTGTTTATCAATACCTTACCGCTACGGCTGGATATGGATAATACCCCGGTACAGGACAGTGTACAGGCGGCACATAGCCGGCTGGCGGGGTTGTTGACACATGAACATGCGTCACTGGCGCTGGCTCAACGTTGCAGTGGGGTACAGGGTGGAACTCCACTGTTCAGTACCTTGCTGAACTACCGGCACAACGCATTGCCGACGGCTTCGAATGAAATCATGGACGGTGTTGAATTCCTTGGCGCACAGGAGCGGACCAACTATCCGTTTACGCTGTCAGTGGAAGATTTTAGTGAAGCGTTGGGTTTAACCGCGCAAATTGCCCAGCCATTTGACCCGGAGCGAGTGTGTGGTTATATGCAACAGGCGCTGGAAAGTTTGGTGGAGGCACTTGAACAGGCCCCGGAAACGCCGGTGCGGATGCTGGAAATCCTGCCTAAAGCAGAGCGGAATTTGCTGCTGAAAATCTGGAACGCCACTGAAACAGCGTATCCTGACCAACGGTGCATTCATCAACTGTTTGAACAACAAGTGGAGAAAACCCCTGATGCCACGGCGTTGATCTATGAAGAACAAACCCTCAGTTATGCGGAACTGAACGCCAGTGCCAACCGGCTGGCTCATCAATTAATTGCACTGGGTGTGCAGCCTGATCAACGGGTGGCGATTTGTGTGAAGCGTTCACCATCAAGGATTGCCGGGCTATTGGCAGTACTGAAAGCGGGTGGTGCCTACGTGCCGCTGGATCCGGCTTATCCGGGTGATCGTCTGGCTTACATGCTCAATGATGCTACCCCATCGGTGGTACTGGCGGATAATACCGGGCGTGCCGCACTGGGTGAAGAAGCGCTTGGGAAATTAACCGTACTTGACCCGAATACTCTACCTGACCAGCCGGACAACAACCCGCAGGTTCCTGTGTTAACTTCACGGCATCTGGCCTATGTGATTTATACTTCCGGCTCGACCGGGATGCCGAAAGGGGTGATGGTTGAACATCGTGGGTTGGTCAACCTTATCCGGGATAAAATCAGCCAGTTTGACATTCATTCCCATAGCCGGATGCTGCAATTTGCTTCATTTGGTTTCGATGCCAGTGTCTGGGAAATCATGATGGCATTGTGTGGTGGTGCCACTCTGGACATTCCTGCCGACACGGTTCGTCAGGATCCGCTGCGCCTTTGGCATTATCTGGAAGCACAGGCGGTGACTCACGCCTGCCTGACACCGGCTCTGCTGCGGGATGGTGCCGATTTACCGGAAATAACCATAAGACCAACATTGATACTGGGTGGAGAAGCGCCCAGTGCGGCGCTGCTCCAGGCACTGCGCGGCCGGGCCACGCTGTTCAATGCTTATGGCCCGACAGAAATCACGGTATGTGCCACCACCTGGCGTTGTCCGACAGATTATACAGATACATTAATTCCCATCGGACGTCCGACGGCCAACACCTGTATTTATCTGCTGGATGCCTGCGGCCAGCCGGCCCCATTGGGAGCGGTAGGGGAATTATATCTTGGTGGTGATGGTGTCGCGCGTGGCTATCTCAATCGTCCTGACCTGACCGCTGAACGTTTCCTGACTGACCCGTTTAGTCAGACACCGGATGCACGGATGTACCGAACCGGGGATTTGGCCCGCTACTTGCCGGATGGCAACCTGGTCTTTATTGGCCGTAACGACCAGCAAGTTAAAATCCGGGGATTCCGTATTGAACCGGGTGAGATCGAAGCCCGGCTGACGGAGTTCCCGGCGGTACGTGAGGCTATCGTACTGGCTCTGGGTGACGGGCAGAATAAACGGCTGGTGGCTTATGTGGCGGCACCAGCGGATGATGGATTGGCGACCTGTTTGTACAGCCATCTGAGAGCACGGGTGCCTGACTACATGGTACCGGCGGCTTTTGTCCGTCTGGACGCATTCCCGCTGACCGCTAACGGCAAGTTGGATCGCCGGGCACTGCCGGAACCTGATCAGAATGCGTTTGCTCATCAAGCCTATGAAGCGCCGCAAGGGGAAGTTGAGATCGCATTAGCGGCTATCTGGCGTGAATTGCTGGAAGTTGAGCAAATAGGCCGGTATGACAATTTCTTTGCATTGGGTGGACATTCGCTGCTGGCCATGCGGATGATAAACCTCGCCGCAGGTCGGGGTTTGATGTGTACATTGAATAATCTATTCCAATACCCTGAGCTGGCTGAACTGGTATCAAAAATCACATTAGATCCATTGTCTCAGCCGCAAAGCAGTGCGATACCCGTACGGCCTGACGGCATGGAACCGCCGCTATTCTTTGTGCCTAGCGGCATGGATGATTATTCTTATGTCTTCGGACTGGCTCAACATATTCAGTCAGACTATCCGATTTATGCCTTGCCTTGGCCGTCCATCAATGAGGAACAGGTATCAACGATTGAAGCGTTGGCTGCCAAAATGATCACCTTCATGAAGGTGGTTCAACCGGAAGGCCGATACCGGATCTACGGTTACTCTTCTGGTGGTGTATTGGCTTATGCCATTGCCCAGCAACTGTTGAACGCCGGTGAGACCGTCGATTTCCTGGGGTTGATTGATACGCCTGCCCCTCACTGCTTCAAGCAGCAGGTCATTCAACCGAAACTCCAGTTTCTTGCCGAACTGGCAAAACAGTCGGGTGGGGAACATGAAGAGGAGATTGCGGTATTGCATCAGAGAATCGATAAACTGAATTTGGTGCAATTTATTGCTGCGGCGCAGGAACTGGAATTATACCCGGCAAATCTGCGTCCTGACTTAATCGCAAAACGTTGGGAACAGATGGGAAATTATGTGCAAATGGTCAAAGAATATGAACCACAAGCCTTGGCGATAACGCTCCATCAGTTCTATGCGATGGAGTCTTATCCGCAGATCCCTTTCGTGACGGAAGCCACATTGCCCTCCTTGAGTATGGAACCGTCGTTAGGCTGGAAGCAGGTCGTGCCTGATTCTTCGCTCCAGCTAACCTCTGTACCGGGCGACCACTTTAGCCTGATGGAGGATAGTGAAAATAAAACCATTTTGGCTAAAACCTTAAGCATGGCGTTGGCAATGAATTGTGAAATGGAGGCGGTGTAATATCGGTGATATTGCAGGAATAGCAAGCGATTATTGACGGCGGATGTTGTCCGGTTAAAGACGTATATAATGGCCGGACACTTCTTCCCAAGTAAATGCGCTAATTGTTAAACCGATTAAGAAGCATGGAGGGTATTGCTCTATTTAGAAAAGCAAATTATCCCTGATTTATGGAGTTCTTATACTTTCATCATTATTATTACTATTCAGTGTGCTGTGAAGATGAATATATCGCTTTATCTGAGCCACAGTATAGTAGATATTTTGCAAAAATATCACTAATAATATCCTTATTAATTCATTGTTTCTGACTATTCCCATCATACATATTATGCATCACAGAATTTATTCTCATTCGCATTAACCTGACTGATAATGATTTCTTTTTTACTTCTTCTACTAAGTACGTGGCTTATATATGTTGTGAATATAAAAATGACTTTTGGTGTGTGAGGTTTTTTCATAAATACTTGATAAATAATAAAATATTAATATATCGCTGAGCTAAATTGCCCTATTAATAATAAAACAGATAACCCGATATCACCTTATAAAAATAAATGCAATATTTTTTTAAAAAAACGCCATATCGTTTATGTTATGTTTATATATTATGTGTTTTTTCTGCCATAGATCAGTTCTTATGACTGATTTATCTTGTACGAAAAGTGCTATAGGATAAAAAATGTCTTGCTTTTATATAAAACTGTTTGGAAAATCGCCTTTTCCTAGGAAATAGCTTGTCTGGTAAATTCATTTATTTATTGGTACAGGAGTTGTCGGTTTTCTCTTATTTGTTGCCTGGTTATCTGCCTGCTTTGAAATATCTGAATCCGGTTTTTTGTTTCTGAGATGCGTAATGGCATGGCCATCATGCCATTCACTCCATCTTTATTTTTTAAGGAACTACTGGTGATGCGGCGTTTTCAAAAAGAGCCCACTAAAGCGCGTATTAATATCAAATTAGATATACACACTGGTGGTGCGCAGAAAAAAGTTGAGTTGCCGCTGAAATACAAATTATCACCTTATGGGCCTCGGTACACGGCTATGGGCGGTAGCGTACTTGAAGCGACTGAGTAGCAAGCAGGAGAAAATGATGAACAACACAACCCCGGCGATCATCTTTGATCACAGCCGCTACAAACTGAAAGTGTGGAAAAATACCGCGCCACTGGATGTGGTGGCATTTAGCGGGCAGGAATTCTTAAGCCGGCCTTTTCGTTACACCATTGAATTCACCAGCCCGGTGAAGGATATCAAACCGGCGCAGATGCTGATGCGGGACGCCGCGTTTACCCTGACATCGCCTGCGATTAATCCGGGAATGCGAGGCATGCCGGTGATACCGCCGGCACCGTTGCGCACAATCTACGGCGTGATCAGTGGATTTAAACTGTTGTCCACCTCGCAGGATGAAAGCCATTACGAAGTGACCCTGGAGCCGCGACTGGCCCTGTTGTCACGAAGCCACCAATTCGCGATTTATCAAAAGATGTCGGTACCGGAAATTGTGGAAAAAATCCTGCGTGAACGTCACGGTTTTCGTGGTCAGGATTTCTTATTCACCCTGGCGTACCCCTGCCCGAAGCGGGATCAGGTGATGCAATACGGCGAAGACGACTTGCATTTTGTGCAACGCCTGCTGGCGGAAGTGGGGATCTGGTACAAACTGACGGCGGACGACCGGCTGAAAATTGATGTGGTGGAGTTTTACGACGATCAGCGTTACTACCAGTTGAATGTCTATATGCCGGCCCGCAATCCGTCAGGGATGCACGGCGGGGAGGAAGACGCGGTGTGG
>NZ_JBHFKZ010000065.1:0-23816 GCF_042879375.1 Photorhabdus sp. RM323S | reverse complement strand
ATAAAGTTGCAACATTTTCTGTATCACTAAGAATGTCATCATTAATATTTTTTATAATCAATCAGTTATTACAATTCTTGTTAAAATAACAGGCCATAATACCCATAATATTGAGGAGCAATATGGCGAAGATTGGTTATATTCGTGTGTCAACAAATGACCAAAATAGCGATCTACAGCGAAATGCGTTAGTTGGTGCAAATTGTGAGCTGATTTTCGAAGATAAAATAAGTGGCAAAACAGCAGATAGACCGGGCTTAAAACAGGCATTTGAGCACTTGCGTACTGACGATACGCTTGTTGTTTGGAAGTTAGATCGGCTGGGGCGCAGTGTTCAGAATCTTATTGCGTTGAACTCATATTTGAAAGAACGCGGCATTCACTTTCAAAGCCTGACTGACAGTATTGATACCGGTACCGCTATGGGGCGGTTTTTCTTTCATGTCATGAGTGCCTTGGCTGAAATGGAACGGGAACTCATCGTTGAGCGAACAAATGCCGGGTTAGCCGCTGCCCGTGCTCAGGGGAGAATTGGGGGGAGGCCGGTATCATTTTCAGTCACAGATCAGATGCAAGCCGAAAAATTATTATCTGGCGGACAGACTCGTCGAGAATTAGCAATGCTTTATGATGTTTCACTCTCGACAATATATAAATATTTCCCGGCCCGCAGCACTACTTGATAATATTAAGCAAATCATCAGCGGTAATATTGCTTAGACCTTCCCTGATATCTTCGCTGACCTTTTTTAGCGACAACGTAAATTCAATTTTTCGTGCTTTACCATCTGAGAAAAACTCAGTGCGGGTTTCATTCAGGCTTTCAATCACAAACATGCCATAAATCATGCCGGTACCTTCAATTAACGGCCACGGCCGACCGGCATACGCAAGCGTTCTCAGGGCTTCAAGAGAAATATCACCCCCTGTGACTTCGGGATAAAGTACCCCGTCTAATGTAATACTATCTTCACCCGCACCGATGTATTGCCACTTAGCAGATTTCCCAACCCGATCATTTTTCACATGCCGCCAGCCCATTTCACGGCTTAACGTTTGGTACGGTGTGGTATTCAACATAAAAACAAACATGCCATAAATCATCATCATAAATTAATCTCGATCAGTTAAACGAGAGCGACGACGAGTATTAGTTTCTCGCATCAGTTCACGTATCTTTTCTTTCACTAAGTCACCCAAAGCTTTGCTATCACGCATATCAACGCCATAAAAATTCAGTTCAAAAGTGTAATTGTCACTTGTTCTTTGCTGATCATTTCTATTTCGGTTTAGATCAATGGGTACCGGAATGCCAGCAAATGCCGGTTGAGGTTCAGGCAGCACAGCACTGGCAAGCCCAATCGCAGAATCTTTTAGTCGAGATAACAATGAGGCACGCGGTACATTCAATTCGGGTTCACGATACGCGCCATCAATCGCAGTCACTGCCGGGTAGTTCTTAAAGACAATCTCACCCAATTTATTAGCATCAGCGAGTGACGTAGTGTCGGGCGATGATGTATTTGCGGCCCCTCCATTTGTCTGATTTTTATCCCCTTTAGGCGTGTAGACTTGCGTACCGTATGCGGGTGTATTGTTATCACTAGTCGCAGCAGTGCCTTGCTTAAGTTTGTTGTTCTTTTCCGCAGCACTGGCGGCGGCTTTGACTTTATTAATAATGCCTTTTGTTTTATCTCCCAGTGCAGGAAGAATGCCGCTGGCCCACTTCGGCACGACGAGTTGTTTGACTTTTTCACCCATTTCATCAAGTTTCTTAGATGTGCTGTCTGAAACCTTGACGGGTTTGTTGTTCATAGCTTCGGCAGCTTCAGCGGCGGCTTTTGTTGCGTCGGGAATTGCGCCTAATTTTTCTAATATCCAGCTGAGGCCCTTTGCTACTGCCGTGATGGGTAACATCAATGCGCTGATTGCAGCACCGACAATTTCCCCAAATGTTTTTCCAGCTTCAGTGCACGCTTTCAAATCTTCTGATGTGGTATTGACGGGTTCAAATAGTTTCGTGAACCAATCCCATACTTTCTTAACAGCACTTGCAATGCCATCAAAAATAGGAGCGAGGGGCTTAAAGGCTTCTTTAATAGGCGCTAATCCACTTATCAATCCCTCAAAAAAGCCGCTAAAAAACGCTTTAATGGGTTCCCAGTATTTCCAGATTAATATTGCTGCCGCAACAACAGCGGCAATCAATAGACCGAGAGGGCTCAATAAAAAAGATAATCCCCCTCCGAGTGCTATTAATACAGTTCTACCAATGTTAAGCAGAGAACCAAATCCAGAAGAAACCAAAGTTCTTAATCCATTACCCAACATAGACACAGCCGTCATCGGCTGTGTGAGTGCTATCACGATCCCACGTCCTGCCGCCGACGCTCCGCCAGATAATGCTTTAAACCCATTTGCTCCGCTTGTTGCAAGTTTGCTGCCAAAACGACTCAGCGCCGCACCGCTATTTTTGAAAATAGGCCCCCAACCTTTAACGCTTCCGCTTACACCACCTAGCGAAGGTAATAACCCTTTCAAGCCCCCCGTCAATCTGCCGACTGACGGAATTAACTTGCCGATCCCTCCGCCCCCCGTCAGCATAAATAGACTGAGTTTCATCGCAGCGAGAGGCACAATGACCGCAGCAGCAGCCAGCGCTAGTGCTCCTAAAGCGCCAATTAACGTCCCGATAACAAGTACGCTCATTGTTAATACAGACGTTAATTTGGGATTGGCTTTCATCCAATCACCCACTTTGCGGGCAACTTCGGTAAGTTGCTGTGTTAAACTACGTAGTGCGGGATCTACGCTTTCTTTGATCTGTATACCTAAGTCTTGCCACGCTGATGATAAACTTTTTATATCCCCATCTAAGTTATCTGTTTTGACTTTTGCAACTTTTTCAGCTTCACCCTTCGAATTTTCGTTAGCCTTTTTCTGTTCGTCATATTTACCGTTTGCGGCACCTTCTAGCACAGCACCCATCCCGACCATCGCTTCCTCACCAAAAATATCTTTTTTGATGCGGATTTGGCTGGGTTGATCATATTTGCGGAGTTTTTGATCCAATTCTTTTAGAATATCGCCCATATCCCGCAATTTACCGTTGGCCCCGCTGACTTTAATGCCTAGCGCTTTCATGGCGTCAGCGCCTGCGCCGACCGGCGCAACAAGGCGCGATAATCCCCCTCGCAAAGCCGTACCTGCCATACTACCTCGCATGCCATTCGCGGCCATCATTGCCGCCATTGATGCCATGCTTTCTAAGCTAATACCTAAGTTAGCAGCAATTGGCCCAGCGTAGGTCATGGCTTCGCCTAGCTCGCGCAAATTGGTATTGCTTCGGGTAAAAGTGGCAGTCAAAACGTCAGACACCCGGTCCATCTGATCAGCATCAAGTTTGAACTGGGTCAGCACGTTTGAGCCAATATCAGCAGCTTCCCCCAGGTCCACGTCATCGGCTAATGCCATGTTCAAGACACCGGGCAGCGCTGCCTTGATAGATTCCGGGGTAAGGTTCGCCATCGCTAAGAATTTCTGACCTGCCGCCGCGTCAGTCGCAGTAAATGCTGTACTGGCTCCCAATGCTCTGGCTTGTTCTCTGAGCATCCCAAGGCGAGGATCATTTTTATCAAGACGGGTTAATGCCTGAACACCTGACATCCCCACGTCAAAATCTCGACCAGGTTTTATCATGCGAGATGCGGCATATAAAATGCCCGCACTGCCAGCCGTTGCGGCGGCCCCCGCCGTGGCGAGTTTCCCGCGCATTTCTTTGGCTTTGCTATAGTTGTTCTGGGCGCGTGTGACGGCGTTTAAACGCCGCTGTTGCTCGGCTAATTGCTGATTGTAAATTTCGGTGCGACGGGTTATTTGGGCAGTCGCATTATCGCTCTGACGAACAGAAACACCATGCCTGTACATCTGAGCGCCAACCGCCTGTAATTTTTGTTTTTCTTTATCAAGAGTGCGGCCATAGCGATCCCGTTCCTGCCTGGCAGCAGCAAGAATTTTACGCTGTTCTTCGGTTTGCTCCCTGAATCGCGGAAATTGTGCCGCCAGCTCTTTAACTTTGGCTTTTGCTTTGTCGTAGGCATCCGCGTTTTTTTTAATAGCATCGCTTAAGCGGTCAAACGTTTTTGCCTGACTTGCCAGGTTCTTAATGTCGCCTGATGTGGATTTGATTTGAGAAGCCAGCCCCGCCGCCGCACGACTTGCAGCACTAACGGGACCGGATAGCTTATTAGCGGCGCTCAATGACACACGAATATTAAGATTACGATCTGTCATGAATCATTTCCATTTCGTGCGGCTGCCCGTTCATGCCATTTCAGCAATTCAGGCACGGTCATAACGTCATATTCAGACGGGGCCCAGTGAAAAACCGTCGCGATATCCGCAATGATTTCATCTGTCTCTACAAACGGGCAGGGGATTACTCTTTTCCCTGTTCCTGCGTCCCATCGGCTTCCGAGCTCGGCGCTAAAAAATCAGCAACACCGCTCGCCAGTTGTGTGAAATCCTGAATACCCATGCTACTAATTTCCGCTTCTGTCAAACGCGGCTGTGTCACACGGGGTAACAGAGTAATAAGCGAGTTCACATCACTGGTCATGACGTCATACAATTTTAGTCCACGCAACGCTCCGACTTGCTTCATCGTATCAGTGATCGTGACCTGTGTAATAGTTTCCCCGTTGTGACGCTCTAAGGGCTCTGAAAGTGTAATGGTTTTTGACATGGTTCAATCTCCTGCAATTGGCTAGTAATTACG
The DNA here is from genome assembly GCF_042879375.1 of Photorhabdus sp. RM323S. Lineage (NCBI taxonomy): Bacteria > Pseudomonadati > Pseudomonadota > Gammaproteobacteria > Enterobacterales > Morganellaceae > Photorhabdus > Photorhabdus sp. RM323S. The sequence continues at coordinate 19,039 of NZ_JBHFKZ010000065.1, read as the reverse complement.
GCCATTGATTTTAAGTAGATGAGTAGATTAATGGCCGATATTGGCCCGGTGTTGTTCAAGTAAGTCTTTGCCGTCGACTTTCCAAACCAGGTTCAACATATCGACTTCGAACACTTCACTGTTATCAATCGTGACTTTGCAATACGTGTTTTTCAGCGTGTATTTATGCTGCGTGTTGTCACCGGCTTTTGCAGAACCCCAGTCCAGTTCCGTAAAACGGCCGCGTGTCTGAATTTCACACGCGATAGTTTGCCCGGTTGCGTCATCGTAATAAGAACCCGCGAAGCGCAATTGCAGACTGTCAAGCGTGCCGCCCCATGTTTTTAGTAGTGATGCCTCAATGCCGCCCATCGTTACGTCCATGTCGAGAGCCCCGGAGTCCATCCCAATAAGTACAGCAACCGATCCCGGCATTCCGGCCCCTTGATAATCTTCGGTTTTCAGTGTCAGCTTTGGGGTAGTGACTTCTTCAACTTGCCCTAAATACGTTTGACCATTAATGTAAGTATCAAATAGAAAAAGTTTTTTCGGCATACCCATAGTATTTTCCTCTTAGCTCAACTGATTAAAGACAGCGAAATACTCGTCAGTGAACGTCTGCGTCAGTTGCAAATTTTCCAGCGGTGGTACTGGTGTGTATTTGTAGCGAATGTGGGCTTTACCATCCCGCAGATTTTCTTTCGGATTGTCTACCGGGTCATACCAGCATTCAAAACCCAGCAATTTACCTTCGGTGACAAGTTGCGCCCCTTTACGATTGATGCCGTCAATAACATCTTTGATGAGTGACGGGGTTAATGTTTTATCAATGTAAGCAAAATGGGCTTCGGCAATCATATCTGCCAGTATCTGCGCGGTGCGGGTATAGACTTCAAAAAAGTAGGTTTCACTGTCGCATGTGCGATTGCCCCAAAAGCGGAAACCGTCACGTTTAATTAGCGTGGTTACACCTTTACTATTGAGATCATTTGCATCAGTGTCCGCGCCTTGGAGTGTCCACCAAATATCAGCCGAGATACCGAGAACGCCATTAATAGCAACGTTTGACAGCGATTTATGCCACCCTTGATCGGCATCAATACGCGCCCGCAACCCCAAAGCGAAAGCTGTAGACGGAATGGTTTCATTTTTTCCTGACTGGCTGTTGTAAGTAATGAAATCGGGATAAATCACCATGAGCTCACGTTGATTGAAGTTTTCGCGATACTTCTTCACATCAGCAAGGGTTTTATTGCCATTCGCACCGATGTAAGCGAACGCCCGCAGTTTCTCCGCGAATATCGCTAATTGAGCCGCGACGGGCTGCGTATCAAGTCCGGGAGCCGCTAAAATCCGTGGATGCTCACCCACGTTAGATTCGGCTGTTAGCAATGCATACAGGCCGGTATAACGCCCATCGGTACCAACGCCGCCTATCACCAATTGATCTTGTGTTTTGGCATCTTCACCCGACTTCTGTTTTTCGGCATCGGCAACCCGGATAACAATCACTTTCGGACTGCACTGATCAGAAATGGCTTTCAGCGTGGTATACAGCGTCCCGGTTTTTCCAGCTTTACCAATCACACTGTTAATGCGCGTTACTAATGCCGGTGTATCAAGTGGGAATGTCTCGGGATCGGCATCGTCAGCAATGCAAACCACGCCAATAATTGACGTATCAATGTCACGGATTAGCGTACTGAGTTTGGTGGTTTCTGTAACAGAAACCCCGTGATGAAAAGCGGCCATGGCTTTTACTCTCATGATTAAACATGTTGCTATAGTGATAGCTCGGCAACAGAAAATCATGCTGTGCTGCGTGTCGTGGAACCGCGACAACACCCGCCAATTGTCTACGCGCGTGTGCGCGGCAATGATGAGCTGAAATAAATTGGCATCAGGTGGGTAATGAGTTTTCTGGATAATTTAATGGCGAGTGAATACGTTAAGCAACCCGCTTTTGATCTGATGATTGGCGGTCAGCAAATCACCACGCTAAATGACCGACTGATTTCACTCTCATTGACTGATAACCGGGGGTTTGAAGCGGACACGCTTGAGCTTGTTATTGATGACTCAGACGGTAAAGTCGCATTACCCCCGCGCGGCGTCGAGATTTCTGTTGCGATTGGCTGGCAGGGAGAGCCGCTTATACATAAAGGCTTTTTCACCGTCGATGAAATAAGCCATAGTGGACCACCGGACCAATTAACTGTGACAGCTAGGTCCGCAGACTTTAGACAAGAATTCAATGTCAAACGAGAGTACAGTTGGCATGATATCACAGTTGCAAAAGTCGTCAGTGCGATTGCCAGCAGATACAATTTAAAGCCCGGCGTCAGTCGTCAGTTGATGAATATTGAAATTGGCCATGCCGATCAGACCAACGAGTCTGATATTAGTTTCTTAAGCCGGATGGCTGAAATGCTCGGCGCGATTGCGACAATCAAAAATGGCATGTTGCTGTTTATTGTCCCCGGCCAGGGCGTTTCTCGCAGCGGTAAACCCTTGCCGGTTATTACCATCACCCGCGAGAGTGGTGATAAGCATAATTTTAGCCTGGCAGACCGCGACGCTTATACCGGAATTAAAGCATTTTGGTTAGATTTAAATTTCGGTAAAAAACCCGCAACAACAATGAAGCGCAAGCGCAGATCCAGAAAGCCCAGAAAAACCAAGGCCCCTGCATCAAGTAAAAAAGAAGGGGATTATTTGGAGGGCGCGGAGGGAAATGTGTACGTTATGCGCCAGACATTCAAGACTGAACGCACAGCCAGGCGTGCCGCGGCGGCAAAATGGGCCACTCTGCAACGCGGAGCCGCTGAGTTCGGTATCACTCTTGCCAGGGGCCGGCCTGATATCTATCCCGATCTGTATGCTCAGGTGCTAGGCTTTAAAACGGTGATTGATTCATCAGAATGGGTCATAACCAGAGTGGTACATAATATCGATGACAGTGGCTATACAACTTCTCTGGAACTTGAATTAAAAATTAAGAATACAGAAATGATCGCGGGTGACGAAAATAGCAAAAATAGTAATAAATCGTGATATGCTTATATTAAGCAAACCCCTGATTAGAGGGCTGATATCATGGCGTTTATATGTCCCCGCTGCAATGCTGTAGCAAAAACCCGCACCAGTGAAATGATGAGTGAAGAAACTCGTCGCAGCTATCATCAATGCCAAAATCTGCTATGCGGCTGTACGTTTACAACAATCACCACTGTTGAGCGCTATCTCTGTACACCCAATCAACAAGAATTGCCACCCAATTTTAAATTACCCAAAATGGCATTTCCGGCCAGTCACTACGGTGATGATCAAATGGGGTTTGGTTTTTAATCAATATGCCAGAGTATGATCTACTAAATATTTATTTAGTCACAATAGGAGTCATATTAATGAAGAAGATTTTGTTAGCAGTGGTAATTTCATTGGGTACTGTTGCTACCGCAAACGCCGCTTACATCAGTGGCAAATATCCTGCATGCATATCTGAGGATGCATTTGATAGATTATCTAGCATTATTGAGCACAACGATACGGCGGCATATGAAAAAATCATGAAATCTGACTGTTTGTTTTTAAAAGAAGGGACTCCGATTGAAAAAGTTGTCTCCCAAGGTTGGACGTCGGGTGTTGCACATGTAAAAATTTACGTCTCTGGGGAATTTTATGATATTTGGACAAACTCAGAAAACCTAAAAGCAGGAAAAATGGAATGATAAGGACCAACCCCAGATTTCTGGGGTTTTTTGTTATTTAACTGTGGTCAATATTGGGACACAAAATAAAAATAAATCTCGCTACTGATTACCATTTATTTTTAATAAAAGTAATAGTGTATATATAACCAGTGCCGCCAAAGTGCCGCCATTCTGCCGCCACTTCACCATTTTCATGTCATCGGAGAAAACAAAAAAGCCCCCTTGCGGTGGCCTTTTCTTTTCCCTAACTCACTGTTTTACAGCAAGTTTTTATTTGGTGCCCAGGGCGGGACTTGAACCCGCACAGCCTTACAGCCGAGGGATTTTAAATCCCTTGTGTCTACCGATTTCACCACCTGGGCTGAATTTGGAGGCGCGTCCCGGAGTCGAACCGAGGTTAACGGATTTGCAATCCGCTGCATGGCCACTCTGCCAACGCGCCTTACTTATCAGCGATTAAGTTACCAATCATTTATCCTAACTAGTAACTTGGAGCGGGAAACGAGACTCGAACTCGCGACCCCAACCTTGGCAAGGTTGTGCTCTACCAACTGAGCTATTCCCGCACCGCTTCGAACTGACTGATTTACTTATTTGTTTTTGTAAATCTTACATGCCGTTCGATGCGTTGCATTCTACTTATTTCACGTATTGAGTCAACACAATTATTGTTAGGATGTGTTTGTTCGATGATTTTTACGTCACTTAGATCAAGTTTCACGCAAATCAGACCACGCCGCGTTGACATATTGAAACATTGACCAAAATGTCATCACTGTAGCAACATAAAGTAATATGAATCCACCCAGTTCGAATTCAAAATTAGGGCGCCATAATAAGGCAATTAACGCCGCCATCTGTGCTGTCGTTTTTACCTTACCCATCCAGGAAACAGCAACGTTACTGCGCTTTCCTAATTCAGCCATCCATTCCCTGAGAGAAGAGATGATAATTTCACGTGCTATCATGGTTGCAGCCGGGAGTGTTATCCACCATGTATGATAATGCTCGGAAACCAATACTAATGCGGCAGCAACCATGATTTTGTCAGCGACAGGATCAAGAAATGCGCCAAAGCGAGTAGTCTGCTTCCAAAGGCGGGCAAGAAAACCGTCAAACCAGTCTGTCGCTGCAGCGACAACAAAAATTATGGCACAGACCATCGGCGCCCATTTGAATGGCAAATAAAATGCCAGAACAAAAAATGGGATCAGGGCGATACGGAATAGGGTGAGCCATGTTGGTATATTTAATTGCATAGTGCTTCTTAACTATCTGGCTATAGTGGAATTTATAAGTATGGTGCATCAATGCACCTAGTGTTTCAATGCATTATGGATTTTTTCTGCTAATGCATAGGAAATAGTCGGTACTTTTGCGATCTCTTCGACACTTGCGTTGCGTAAAGGCTGTAATCCTCCCATATATTTCAGTAACATTTGCCGGCGTTTTGGACCAACACCGGCAATAGATTCCAGCGTACTGGTTTTTCTCACTTTATCTCTCCGCTGGCGGTGCCCCGTTATCGCATGGTTATGTGATTCGTCACGGATGTGCTGAATCACATGCAGAGCAGGTGAGTCCGGTGGCAATGCCATACCTTCACCTTCTGCCGCGAAAAATAGCGTTTCAAGCCCGGCTTTGCGATCACTTCCTTTGGCAACGCCTATCAATTGAGGGCGTGTTTTGTCCCATTCAACATCAAGAGACTGGAATACCTCTATTGCCTGAGCTAACTGCCCTTTACCGCCATCAATAAAAATAATGTCGGGAATTTTTGATTCATCCAATGCCTTTCCGTATCGACGGCGCAATACTTGATTCATGGCAGCGTAATCATCACCGGGCGTGATGCCATTAATATTATAGCGCCGATATTCAGAACGCAGTGGGCCATTACTGTCAAAAACAACACAAGATGCAACAGTTTGTTCCCCCATAGTGTGACTGATATCAAAACATTCCATTCTATGAATTTTTGCCAACTGAACTAAATGAGCAAGAGATCCTAGTCTTTGGTGAATAGTGGATTGTTGAGATAAGCGGGTAACCAACGCTGTTGCTGCATTTGTCCGGGCGAGTTTCAGATAACGGGCCCTGTCTCCGCGAGGGCGGGTTTGAATATGAATTTTTCGACCAGATATTTCAGATAAAGAATCAGATAAAATATCTTTCTCTTGCAGAGCAAAATCCAGCAAGATTTCTGATGGCAAAGTCCGGTTTTGGCTGCCTTGTAAATAAAATTGACCAAGGAATGTTTGCACAATCTCGTCGGGTTTTGTCCCGGCCGGTATTTTAGGGTAATAACTTCGGCTCCCCAGTACTTTGCCCTGACGTATAAACAGGACATGCAGACAAGCCATGCCCGCGTCAAATGCAATGCTGATAACATCCAGGTCGTCGTCTGTGCCTGAAACAAATTGTCTCTCAGTGACCTGACGAACGGTTTGAATTTGATCGCGATATCTTGCAGCATCTTCAAACTTCAGTTGCTGGCTGGCTTCTTCCATTCGGCTAATCAATTTGGTTAAAACTTGCTGATCTTTGCCTGAAAGGAACAGACGAATATAATCAACTTGTTGTTGATATTCTTCTTCACTTACCAACCCGTTAACGCAAGGTCCAAGACATCGGCCAATTTGATATTGAAGGCATGGTCTGGAGCGATTACGGTAGACACTGTCCTCACATTGGCGGATAGGAAAAAGTTTTTGCAGTAAGATTAATGATTCACGTACCGCATAAGAGCTTGGAAATGGGCCAAAGTATTCGCCTTTAGCATGTTTAGCGCCCCGATACATTGCCAGCCGCGGGTGTTTATCTGCGCTGAGAAAAATGTAAGGATAAGATTTGTCATCTCGCAGTAAAACGTTATATCGGGGCTGATAAAGCTTGATGTAATTATGCTCCAGCAACAACGCTTCGGTTTCTGTATGTGTGACAGTTACATCTATTTGAGCAATGTTTTTGACCAGCGATTCGGTTTTACGGCTGGCGACCTGCGCCCGAAAATAACTGGAAAGCCGCTTTTTTAAATCCTTAGCTTTACCGACATAAATAACCGTTCCCGAGGTGTCATACATACGATAAACACCAGGCTGACTGGTTACTGTTTTTAAAAATGTTTTTGAATCAAATTGTTCCGTCACTATTTAACAGACTCTCTGTGTCGAACAGCCCATAACGTATTGCCACATGTGTTAATTCTACATCACCGCTGATATTGAGTTTACTAAACATTCTATAGCGATAGCTATTGACGGTTTTTGGGCTGAGGTTCAATTGTTCAGAAATATCACTCACTTTTTGTCCTTTTGTGATCATCAGCATAATCTGTAATTCACGATCAGACAGGCAACTGAGTGGATTATCTGTCTGTGGGTTAATTTGGCTAAGGGCCATCTGCTGTGCAATATCGGGTGCGATATAGCGCTGCCCAGCATTAACCGTACGAATCGCGTTGACCATATCCAGGGGGGTAGAGGCTTTACTGAGATACCCTCTGGCACCTGCCTGCATCACCTTCATCGGCAATGGATTTTCAGTATAGATAGTCAACATAATTACCCGGACATCGGGATGGTAACGCAGGATTCTTTTTGTTGTCTCCAGGCCACCAATACCTGGCATATTCATATCCATCAACACAATATCTACTTTATTCGTCCGGCACCATTTTATCGCGTCTTCACCACAATTGACTTCTCCTGTAACTGTTATCCCTTTCACGTCATCAAGAATACGTTTTACACCAACTCTGATCAATTCATGATCATCGACTAACAAAACATTTATCAAAAAAGTATCTCCAACTGGCCCTATGCTCATACATGAGCTTTCATTGATATTGCTTGTGAATTAAATTTGTTTCAGAAGAGTGAACTTCAGTAATCTATTTTTTGATTTTTAGTAAAAATTATATAAAACAATAGAATAGATAAATTATCCCAAAAATTCATCAGGAATGTGAATATTATACTTATATCTATCAAAGACAAAAGAGAATTATCTTATATAACAACATGTATTATTTATTTACAACAATAACATTCCGCATATTCTGATTATCATAGAATTAATAACTGCGAAAATAGGGATAAAATAAATAATTTTAACGATGTATTAACATTTTTTTGTAGATGTATTTACCGAATGTATAAAAATAGGGGATGAATTATGCGGTATAATTATTATTTTCATGACGTAATTAATACTTAAGTAGGTAACGACTATGAGTAACATTGATTTGGCTTCATCTTCCGATACCGAAATCCTGGCAACAGAAGTGACATATTTAAAAATGTTGTTGGCTTCGGTTCTTAAAACGCGATAGAGAAAGGACAGATAAACAGGCATGATAGGTGAAAAATCCTTAATCTATAATCGTTGATGACAAACAGTAATAGATTTATTATTATCATGATGATTGATTTTTACTTTTATAAGCGTTTTTCTTTTTATCACTGTTTTCGTTCGGTTAAATAACTCATCGTAATTAACAGGATATAGAGTATACTAAATGTAGTAGTCTGGTTTGGTATGTAAATATAGGAGAGTGCATATGTACAAAACTATTTTAGTACCGGTAGATATTTCAGAAGATGAACTAACGAGTAAAGCTGTTAATCATGCACTGTCTTTAGCTAAAGAAACGGGTGCGCAGCTCCATATACTTCATGTGTTGCCAATCTCATCGGCGATTGTTAATGCATATTCATTAGGATATGAGGAAATTAGGGATAAAGCGACGATTAAAGCAGAAGATGATTTAAAAATGCTGCTTGATACGATGGATATTCCTGATGATAAGCTATCCTATTCTATTGCATTTGGTTCACCAAGAGACGAAATAACCGCAACGGCTATAGAAATTAATGCTGATCTTATTATTATTGGCTCAAGGAGACCCAATATCACAACGCATTTATTAGGATCTAATGCAGCAGGCGTTGTCAAATACTCGAAAATATCTGTTTTGGTTATCAGGTAAGATAGCTGAAATTTAGAGCCTATCCCAGTAGGCGTAATTGTTGCAGACTATTCTTGTGGATGAACAGTGAGCATAGACAGTGTTCAAAAAACTGGGGCGTACACAGAATACGTGAGGAGTGATTCGCTCTTTTTGACAAAGTAGTAAATAAAATAGCCTTAATGGGATGGGCTCTTAATTGGATAAATTGGTAAGCCATCTTAGTATGGCTTACCATGAGTTAAAGCTGTTTAGTAAAGCTTGATCTAGCTTCATTTTCATTGAGATTGCATGTAACTGTGCAGAATTATTGCGGATGAAATAATTATGGAAAAATTTACTGATAAACTGATTCGTCTGGATCATTTTCTATGGCGAGTGACGCGTTTTTACCTTATCGCTGCCACATTTTTCTTTATTGGGATAATTCCGGGTGTGCTGGGGTTTTACCTGATAGAAGGGCACTCATTTTCTGAGTCTTTGCTCAACGCCTTATCTATGCTTGGAGCACAGGGGTTAGATCCTGCTCCTGTTAGTTTGCTTGGTAAATATTTTATTGCGATATATGGGTTATTTCTGGAAAGTGTGTTCTTGATTACTTTAGGGCTTGTTGTAACACCTTTCATCCACCGAATATTACACAAATGGCATCTTGATGCTGAGTAATGAAAAATGAGTTATTCAGTAATTTGTTTGATTTAGTTAAACAACTCACAGCAAATAATGGAATATTTTATATACTCATTAAAGTAGTTCGGTTTGGTATATAAATATAGGAGTGCATATGTACAAGACTATTTTAGTACCGGTGGAAATTTCAGAAGATGAATTGACCGATAAAGCGATCGCACATGCAGAGTATTTGGCTAAATTGTCTGATGCCAATATACATCTTTTCCATTCCATTCCTGATGTACCGAGATTTTCAGTTAGTTATAGTTATCATTATGACTTGATCAACTCTTTTGCCAAGAAATCTATTGCAAGATCAGAAGAAGAACTGGCAACAGTTGCTGAAAAAATAGACTTACCAAAAGAGCGGGTCTCTTTCTCTGTCGCTTTTGGATCACCAAGGGACAAAGTATTATCAACAGCGAATGAGATTAAAGCCGATTTAATTATCATTGGTTCCAGACGACCTAATATTTCGACACATTTATTAGGCTCAAACGCCTCAGGCATTGTCGGATATGCGAATATTTCAGTTTTGGTAGTCAGGTGAGTTATTTATTTAGTAGTGAAAAGGCTATCTTCTGTATTGTACCCATTGTTTAATATATATTGGGCTATTCAATACTTATGTGATAATCCGGTGTCTATATTCTACACCGGATTTTTATATTTTAAAAAGAATGTTGAGCTTATTCTGGAGATAATTGATTTTAAATTATCCATATTTTATCGAAAAGTTGATCCGATAGGGCAAATTCTACATTGAATATTGTGTTTAAAGTGAATATGTCATAAATATATCTAATCAATCAGCAACTTATGTGGTAATGTCAAAAATAAGCGTGATTTTTATTTATTAGCTATAGTTAATTCCAGTAAGGTGACTCTATTCGATAACTGAGTGAGGATAAAATATGTTAAAAAAACTAACGGCTGAATTGCTTGGGACATTCGTTCTGGTTTTCGGGGGATGCGGTAGTGCTGTATTAGCTGCTGGATTTCCTGAATTAGGTATTGGTTTTGTCGGTGTCTCTTTAGCATCTGGTTTAACCATTGTGGCGATGGTGTATGCGGTAGGGCATATTTCTGGTGGGCATTTTAATCCTGCGGTGACAATTGGCCTTTGGGCGGGGGGACGTTTTAGGGCCGCAGAAATTATTCCTTATATTATTTCTCAAGTTATAGGCGGTATTCTTGCGGCAACTGTGTTGTATGTTATTGCCAGCGGACAGGCTGGTTTTGATGTGACAGCCAGTGGTTTTGCATCCAATGGTTATGGTGAGCATTCACCTGGTGGATTTTCACTTCAGTCAGCTATTATTGCTGAAGTTGTTTTGACGGCTATTTTCCTGATTGTCATTATTGGTGTAACAGATAAACGAGCCTATGCGGGTTTTGCGCCATTAGCAATAGGTTTGGCGTTGACTTTAATTCACTTGGTCAGTATTCCTGTTACAAACACCTCAGTTAACCCGGCACGAAGCACTGCTGTTGCTATATTCCAGAATACCTGGGCTTTAGAGCAATTATGGCTATTCTGGGTTATGCCGATTATTGGCGGGATTGTAGGTGGTGTAATCTACAGGTTACTGCTTGCTGAAAAACAATGACTTTTACTAATGGAGTTACTTTGCTTTAAGGCCATGCTATAGCGTGGCCTTTTTCATCGTGTTTCCAGATATATTTCCAGGATTGAAAATCGGATTTATTTTTTAGCAAGTACCCGATCCCACTCTTCTCCAGTAATATAATCGAATATAACTATATGATGATGTGATTATATTATAATAATCTTTTTGTATGACACAGCAAAGTCAAAGGATATTTCCAGATAAGTTACAGCAAGGAATGAATTGGGAGTAAATAATAATTACCAGATATTAATCAATTTGTTTTTTACTCATTATATAGAAATAATTAATCCTTTTAGTTTTAAGGATGTTTCATTATTCATCTTATGAGTTAGACTATTATTGACGTCAATTGAGATAAATCACCTGTACAATAATTTAATATTTTTATTATAAAGAGTGTTACTTATTTTGGGGGAAGTATATGAATCCAAAAAATGATTTTAAAGCTTTTTCTATTGGTAATAATGCGAATGTAGTCAGTCAAGAAAGATATGAAGAGAGCCAAAGTTTACATACAGGGTTTCCACCAGAAAATATTGCTACTCATGTGTTAAATAAGGCATTAAGACAGTCGTCAACAATAGCATCTGTCGTGGCTGACTTTATTGCGACACAATTGGGTGATGATGTTTTGGATGATAGTGATATAGATAAAATCACTGTCCAATTAAATCGGGCGTTAGAGCAAAAAATCGCAACAAAAATCCCGAGTGCCTCATTAATACAAAAAGGTATTGTTCAACTGACAAATGAGATTGGCAATAATGACACATTAGCAGTGACACAAAAACTGGCCCGAGAAATAATAAATACATTGAGTGAAAATATTAATAGTAAAGTATCCAATACCCGGAAAGTGAATGGAAAGGTATTTCACATGTAACGGTTCAGCTTTTAATAAATTACAGTACCCGAAATTAGCTGAAGCCTATCCTAATGGTAGATTACCTGATTTAAGAGGTGAGTTTATTCGTGGTTGGGATGATGGCAGAGGTGTTGATGGGAATAGAGTACTTCTGACAAACCAGAGTGATGCTCTACAAGATTTAAACGGTTCATTTCTGGGAGATAATGAAATAGCAGTAACTAGCACAGGTGTTTTTGCCGATGGAGGCGTTGTCCAGGGGGTATATGGAGCCGAGAATAACAGTATTTGCTGTAAAACCATATTTGACGCGGCACGGGTTGCCAGGACAAGCCATGAAACAAGACCTCGTAATATTGCATTTAACTACATCGTAAGGGCAGAATAATAATGATGACACAAGAAGATATTTTAGATTCCGAAACCGCCATATTAGGTCAAGATGGATTAGCGATTCGAGCCGGTTGGATAAAGGTTTATCATGCTGATTCATCTTTGAGAGCATTCTCTGGGACTGATTTCGAATATGTTGCGGAAGGTGTAGGTTTGTCTGCACATTCTTATTTGGATGCGCCAGACCTTCCCGATTCTGATGATATGGCTGTGCGTCGCAGTGAGGACGGAAGTCACTGGGAAATCGTACCTAACTACCGAGGTAAAACCGTTTACAACACGCAAACTCGTGTACAACAAGACGTGATTGACCTGGGTGAATTGCCAGAAATATTGACATTCAAGCAACCGGCCACTGATTTTGATCAATGGGACGGCGAAAAGTGGGTAACGGATATTGAAGCGCAAAAAGCCAGTCAAATTAAACAGGCTGAACAACAACGTATTATTTTCCGTCGGCAAGCTGATGAAGCCATCACTGTATTGCAATATGCAGTTGAAACTGAAATGGCATCGGAAGCGGAAAAAACTTTATTGCTAGATTGGAAAAAGTATTTGGTATTACTGCATCGGGTTGATGTTTCATCGGTGCCAGACATTAATTGGCCTGAAAAGCCGTAAGAGTAATAGCGTTAAAGCTTTACAATCCTCAGATTATTGACAAAGCGCTGATTTTTTAGGTAGCGCTTTGATTTAACAAAGTTTCGTATAAAAACGAGCCTTGTCACTATGTTATGAATAGTTTATTCCATGAAATTTCTTCTTTGAAGACCGGGTGTTTAAATATCATTTGATCCGTAAAATTGATTTTATTATTAATTTCTAATTTATCCTCGATGAAAATAGAAGGAGAAAGAGAAGATAATTTTTATATATTGAATATAAGTGGTTTTGATATATTTTTAATTGTCAAGGATTGAGTTTTTTATTAATGATTATTATATAAAAACAGCTCGTTATTTAACTTAAGGAATGTGTATGAGTCAAAAAAATGATTTTAAAGCTTTTTCTATTAGTGATAATGCGAATGTAATCAGTCAAGCAGACTATGAAAACGATCAAAGATTGCATACAGGGTTTCCACCAGAAAATATTACGACTCATTTGCTAAATAAGATATTACGTCAATCGTCAACCATATCCGCTGTCGTAGCTAATTTTATCGCGACACAATCTGGCGACGATGCTCTGGATAATGGGGATATAGCCAAACTTGCAGCCCAATTAAATCGGGCGTTAGAACAAAAAATTACGACAGGAATCCCAACTGCCTCATTAACACAAAAAGGGGTTGTTCAGCTTACCAATGCCGTTGGCAATAGTGACACATTGGCGGTTACGCAAAAATTGGCTCAAGAAATAATAAATTCATTGAATAAAAATATTAATGACAGAGTACCTAATACCCGGAAGATCAATGGGAAGCCATTGACTGGGGATATCAGTCTGAATGCATTGGATGTGGGAGCGGCATCAATTAATGATGCAATGCGTTATGCTTGGATGGATGGGGAGGAAAATTTATATAATGGTTGTTCTGGGTTTGTCCCCAACGCGCTGTTCTTGACTCGATACGGGTTGCCACCTAATCATTACGGCGTCCTGTTAAGAATTAGCAATAAAAGTGGTGTATCAAGCGAGGGGATACCGGATGTATGGAGCCACAGGCTGGTTTTTATGCATGGCGGTGATACATATCGTACAGATAGCATAAATGCTGGCTATAAACTTACACGCAAATTTTGGGACGATAAGAATGCTAATCCGGACGCTAATGGATTTCTCAAGATATCTTCCCCTATGGTAGATATTTATCCTGATGGCACATTTTCAACTAATGAAGAAGCTGAAGGGGTAGAAGTTATAAAAGAGGGAGCCGGTGTATACCGTATATCAAATATCTTGGGCTATAACGCTGATGGTGCCTGGGGTATACAGGGTGGTATTTCTGTGCCTCACGATAACAATAATCTCGAACTGATTTTTGTTAAGGATCAGGTTCAACCAAACGGCGGTATTATCATTGAAACCTTCCACCGTCAACACATGCATTTACCTGAACAATTTCAGAACTGGCGGCTCAAATCTATTGATGACAATGGCAAACAGGTGTTCTACAAAGATGGGGAGCCGTGTGATATTCCCGAATATTGTCGTTTGAATATTCGTATCCAAATGCCAGAAGATTCACTCTGGAAGTTGAAGCAAAAGAAATTACAGCAAGAAATGGAGAATACCCATTCTTATGGTAATGAATTGGAGTTATAAATTGAAATTGTAGTAATACAGGGCCGTATGGCCCTATATCTTATTCTGGCTTGTATTGCCCATTGATTTTTCCCGAAAGCTAACTTGCGGGTTATCATTATTCGCTGATCGTATGTACAGAAGATTTAAGCACGAAGAGGTGATAGATAGTCTTTCATTTTAAAAGGAGCATTTAAGAAGAAATGCAAATAAATAATATTTGTCTTATAGGTCGATTATGAGGCAACATAAAAGGGAAAGATCAAAATGATATTTTGAATAATAGGGTATGTCATTGAAACGAAAAGTTAATTTTTGGGCGATTTATATTGGGTGTTTCAGCTTAATTGTTCCTGCATCTTCTTTTGCTGCTCCGGTTACTTTTGAACAAGCTAAAACTGAACTGCGTAATCGTATTTATCATGATCAATTTAAGTCAGATACAGGAACATTGTATTGTGGTTGTCATTGGCAATGGACAGGGAAGAGTGGTGGACGTATCAATCTGTCTTCGTGTGGTTATCAAATCAGGTCACAACAGAATCGGGCCCGGGCCGAACGGATTGAATGGGAACATATTGTTCCTGCCTGGGTTTTTGGACATCAGCGGCAGTGTTGGCAAAAAGGAGGCAGGAAAAATTGTGTCTCCTCAGATCCGGTTTTCAGGGCAATGGAATCCGATATGCATAATTTGTCTCCATCCATTGGCGAGGTTAACGGTGATCGCAGTAATTTCAGTTATGGAATGTTACCAAAGAATAAGCCGAATGATTATGGTGTTTGTACCAGCAAAGTTGATGCTAAATCTCGCACGTTCGAACCGCGAAATGCAGTAAAAGGGCAAATTGCCCGGATCAATTTTTATATGCACGATCGTTACAATCTTTCTATGTCACGTCAGCAGCAGCAATTATTCATGGCCTGGGATCGTCAATATCCACCAAGTCAATGGGAACGGGAGAGAGATAACCGAATTGCCGGCATTATGGGGCATCATAATCCTTTTGTTACTGGTGATCGGAAATGGGAATTGTGGCATAAGAATTCAGCTATCGGTGTTCCACAAACAGAGCAGAAAAAGGGGCAGGGAAAGCCTAATCAAACAGATAGCCAGAAAAAACGGGTGTCATTTGATTCGTCACATACAGGATTAATCAAAGGTAATAACAATAGCAAAATTTATCATTTCTCCCATTGTTCAGGATATAAGGCGATTTTGGAGAAGAATGCTATTTATTTTCAAACGGAAGCTGAAGCAAAAAATGTCGGCTTCCGATTAGCTGGAAACTGTAAGAGTACTTAACAACAGAGATAATTAATATTGCTCTGTTGTCAACAGCAGGCATATTAATAAAATGGTTGCTATTCGATGGAGAAGGGTTATCTCAGATCATGACTTTCTTACCGTATGGCAACCGGATACATCAACACCATAGTAGATAGATCAACAATTGTTAACAGTAGCTATACTAATAAGTGATTAGCTTATATTAGTGAACATTTATCGCTGCAAATATCAAGTCATATTATTCAATGGGTTAAATTGCCCGTAAAAATAAATAGACAATACTGTCGATTATTTCTAATGGCGAACCCCTGACCTGTTTATCATAACTTAAATGTTGTCATTATACTGTCATACTGATTCGTTAGTTTTCACTAAACGGAAACAATTGCGAGTAACGCTAATGAACTGAAAGGAAAATGATATCTATTTGAAACAATGTAGTTATTGTATCGGTGATATGACACCGTATGGGTGAAAACAACGATAAGGTGTTACTGCTATGAGTAGACAAAAAGCAGTGATTAAATCACGTCGAGAGACAAAAAGGATGATGAAAAGGGATTTGCGCCATCAACGTTATCGGGATGATGATAATGTGACTTCTTTGGTACAACTCGGTGGTATAGAAGCCATTGGTATGGCGTGTGATAACCGGGACTCTTCTGAAATTCTGCCCCGGACTGAAACTCAACATCGTTATATACGAGCGATAAACTATAAAAAGCTGATTATTGCCAGTGGGGAGGCTGGTTGCGGTAAGACTTTTATCAGTGCAGCAATAGCCGCAGACGCATTGATTAATAAGGAAATTGACAGAATTATCGTCACGCGCCCTGTATTACAGGCAGACGAAGATCTTGGTTTTTTGCCCGGAGATATGGCTGAAAAATTTGCGCCTTATTTCCGGCCGGTTTACGACGTTTTATTAAAACGCATGGGAGCATCGTTTCTGCAATATTGTTTGCGGCCTGAAATTGGTAAAGTAGAAGTTTCCCCTTTTGCCTATATGCGAGGCAGAACATTTGAAAATGCATTTGTGATCTTGGATGAAGCTCAGAATGTGACGGTTAACCAGATGAAAATGTTTCTGACCCGGCTTGGGGAAAATGTCACTGTGATTATAAATGGCGATATAAGTCAATGTGATTTGCCTGCTGGAGTGACATCAGGATTGCGTGATGCACTGGAAAGATTTTCAGATGATGAAATCGTCAGTGTTATCTATTTTAATCAAGAAGATTGCGTTCGCTCTCAACTGTGCCAGAAAACGTTACTGGCTTATAGCGAATAACCCGCGAAAATACGCCGTTGAGGTTTTTTGCAAACATTCCTCACGGCGTGATCATAACGCCATTAGTTGGAAATAAGAATGAGCACCTATTGCCATTACAAAATCGGTTATCAACGCAGATTGAATATTGGCAACAGTAACTTACCGGTATTCCACTGCAATTAACCTTACCGACAACATATCTAAGGTTGAAGGTGTCATTACAACGAAGTAATACATATACTTTCACGCAGGCAGCTCATGGATACAACAATCTAAAGGATAATAACCTGCGGTGTTATTCCATTGAACAATAACGCCCGTTTGTCCGCCGGAAAAATATCAATACATTTAACTGGTTGGATAATATTGTCGGTGCCTATGGCGCAATAAGACAATAATTTAGCTGACGTTCTATGGTTTGTTTATCAAATAAATCGGTAGCTTGATTGACAAGCCAGCAAAACAGTGCTGAGTGCGACGGTTAAACAGGTGCAGTTTATGATTTAAAATTTTTAATATTTTGGTATTCGCGTTTTTAAATGATGATGGCAGTTAACCTGTTATCGGAAGTCGTTTTTTTACTCTATGGATTTAATGAGTATAAAGTTTTAACCGTTGTTTTTATCCCTTTTAACACCTGCTTTTTGTTAAGTTTAATCATCATCGGATATCGTGTTTTATGTTTAATAAATGCGGATCATATTCATTTTTTATCTTTTCTGATGCTGTTAAATAACTGGCGAGAAAGCGCTTTAATATCTGTTTATTCAGGTAATGTTATTTTTCGTGCGATTTCTTTTCAACTTCGGATTAACGGTTAATGATTTTCGATTAAATGCGATTAATGGTTATTTTTAAAAATTGCATTTATTGCGTTAAACCCGTTTTTGATATAAAAGATTTAATACGGCGGCATTCTCACTTTTAAATGATGATGACAGTAAACCTGTTATCGGAAGTCGTTTTTTTACTCGATGGATTTAATGGGTATAAAGTTTTAATCGTTGTTTTTATCCTTTTTAACACCTGATTTTTATCAGGTTTAATCATCATCGGATTACGTTTAATGAACGTTAATCATATCCACTTTTTATCTTTATTGGCGCTGTTAAATAACCGGAGAGAAAATGCTTTAATACTCATTTATTCGGATAATATCCTTTTATGTACGGGTTTCTTTTCAACTCGCTATTAACGGTTAATGATTTTCGATTAAATGCTATTAATGGTTGTTTTTAAAGGTGGCATTTATTAAGTTAAATCCGCTTTTGATATAAAAGCTTTAATGCTTTGGTATTCGCGTTTTTAAATGATGATGACAGTTAACCTGTTATCGAAAGTCGTTTTTTTACTCGATGGATTTAATGAGTATAAAGTTTTAACCGTTGTTTTTACCCCTTTTAACACCTGCTTTTTGTTAAATTTAATCATCATCGGATATCGTGTTTTATGTTTAACGAACGTGGATTATATTCACTTTTTATCTTTTCTGATGTTGTTAAATAACTGGAGAGAAAGCGCTTTAATATCCGTTTATTTAGGTAATGTTATTTTACATGCGATTTCTTTTCAACTTTGGATTTAATTAGTATAAAGTTTTAACCGTTGTTTTTATCCCTTTTAACACCTGTTTTTGTTAAGTTTAATCATCATCGGATATCGTGTTTTATGTTTAACGAACGCGGATTATATTCACTTTTTATCTTTTCTGATGTTGTTAAATAGCTGGCGAGAAAGCGCTTTAATATCCGTTTATTCGGGTAATGTTATTTTGTGTGCGATTTCTTTTCAATTTTTGGATTAACGGTTAATGATTTTTCGATTAAATACTATTAATGGTTATTTTGAAAGGTTGAATTTATTAAGTTAAATCCGCTTTTGATATAAAAAGTTTAATGCTTTGGTATTCTCGTTTTTAAATGATGATGACAGTTAACTTGTTATCGGAAGTTGTTTTTTTACTCGATGGATTTGATGGGTATAAAGTTTTAACTGTTGTTTTTATC
>NZ_JBHFKZ010000064.1:0-26370 GCF_042879375.1 Photorhabdus sp. RM323S | reverse complement strand
GCACTTTCCTGTTACCGCTCGACTTGCATGTGTTAGGCCTGCCGCCAGCGTTCAATCTGAGCCATGATCAAACTCTTCAATTAAAAGCTTGATGCTCAAAGAAACTGACTGTTATTTCGTCATGAATTAACTGTTGTTCACTCTTCAAGACTTTAGTGTATTTTTTTGTGATACGGTCTTGTGAGTGCCCACACAGATTGTCTGATTAATTGTTAAAGAGCAGGCTGAAACAAAAATTAATATTCTCGTTCAGCCGGGCTGCGTATACTACGCTTTTCGCCCGCAGAGTCAAGCGCTTAATTCACCTGGCTCTGCCTAGCCTCACACGTTTTGTCAGCGTTGTGTCGGTCAGTGGTGGCGCATTATAGGGAACCCAGATTTTTACACAACACTTTTTTTTAGATTTATTGCCAACAGGTTGTTTGTTGCTCTTTTTGGGTCAAATTTAGGCGACAATAGCCAAAATTAATACGCTTTTCCCATTGCATACTGGTGTTTTCCTCACTAGGATCCCGTTAATGATAAGAGATCTCCATTTTTTCATTAGAGGTATATATGTCTGGAGTGTTACGCAGTTACCTTGGTACTCAACCTAAAATTGGTCAGAAAGTTCTATTAGATCCATCTAGTGTGATCATTGGTGATGTCAGACTTGCTGATGACGTCAGTATATGGCCTTTAGTTGTCATCCGTGGCGACGTTAATTACGTATCTATTGGCACACGTACTAACATCCAGGACGGCTCTGTATTACATGTGACACACAAATCTGTTGATAATCCCGATGGTTTTCCTTTAATTGTTGGGAATGATGTCACCATCGGGCATAAAGCAATACTCCATGGTTGCACTATTGGTAATCGAGTGCTCATCGGTATGGGTTCCATCCTACTTGATGGTTCAGTTATTGAAGATGACGTTATTATTGGAGCGGGCAGCTTGATAGCTCCAGGAAAAATATTAGAAAGTGGATACCTTTATGTTGGTAGCCCTGCCCGCCAGGTCAGAAAACTAAAACCTGAAGAATTAGAAGTACTACGTTATTCAGCGAGCAATTATGTTTGCTTGAAAAATGACTACCGGCAAGAAGGTAATATGTAGCGTCCTAAATGATCATCATCCCCGTTATTGATTAGCAATTCGAATTCCTCTTCAAGATCCCAACGATTTTGTCGGAAAAGATTTAATGGATGATGATCTTTCCCATAACGGTATAAAAGATCCCTAGCCCTCATAGCACAGTGAACCAATGACCCATTTACCAACGCGGGAAAAATGACTATCTGCTGTTGTTCATCCCACTCTTCTCTATCAGGAAACTGGATAGATTGATTCACAAATGTAACTCCTGTTCCAATGTTAACAGCACAGGTGCAATTTCTGGCAGTACATCATGCCATAATTTAAATGAATGAGCGGCCTGTCCTACTAACATCCCTAATCCATCAGCACAACGAGAAACACCATGTTTTTTAGCAAAGGAAATGAAAGGCGTCAAATTAGCCTGATAAAACATGTCATAACAGACACAATTTTCATTAAATATTGATGGAGATATCGCAGGAATTTCACCATTAATACTGGATGCAGTCGCATTGATAATAAGATCAAACTCAGGGCTATTAAGTGTTTTCATCTCAACGGCCCGAATGTTACCTATTGGCGAAAAATTATTAGCAATCTGGATGGTACGACTGAACGTTCGGTTTGTAATTGTAATATCACAACCAAATTCTAATAATGGAGATAAAACACCTCTAGCAGCCCCACCAGCCCCAATGATTAAAATATGCTGCCCTTGAGTAATAAACTCAAGTCGTATCAAATCTGCTAATAATCCTACACCATCCGTGTTATCACCAAGCAATTGATTATTATCTAGCAATTTCAAGGTATTGACTGCGCCACTAAATCTTGCCCGCTCAGTCAACTCATTTGCCCTGATAAATGCCGGCTCCTTAAATGGCACAGTAATATTAGCTCCTATCCCCCCCTGTTCAAGAAACATATCCAATGTCTCTTCAAATTTACCTATTGGCGCTAAAATCTTCCCATAACAATGCGCAATACCTGTTTGATCAGCAAATAACTGATGGATACGGGGAGATTTACTGTGCGTAACAGGATTACCAAAGACAGCGAATTGATTCATATTTATTCTACCCTTGACGATAAAGCTCACCAGTTAAAGCGTCCCGAATTTCTGAAGGATTCTTCCGCCCTCCAACATCACCATCTAACACAGAAAGTTTATCCCCAAACTGTTGTCTAACTTCTTCTGCTGTTCGGCATGGTTCAAGACCATTTAAATTTGCACTGGTCGATACCAATGGTTTTCCATAAAAAGTACATAACTGTTTCACCAAAGGATGATCGCTAACTCTAACAGCCAAAGTGGAAAATTGCCCAGTCAACCATTTAGATGTACCGGCTTTTGCAGGGATCACCCAGGTTACAGGCCCAGGCCAACAAGCAAATATAACTTCTTTTTGGTATTCTGTTAGAAGCTTATCATCAAGATATGGCTGTAATTGTCTATAATTATCTGCAATAAGAATCAACCCTTTTTGCCACGGGCGCTTCTTTAATGCAAGCAGTTCATTTACCGCTTTTTCACTATCAGGATCACATCCAAGCCCAAAAACAGCTTCAGTTGGATAAGCAATAACTTTTTCGGATTTTAGCGAAGTTAATACTTTTTCAAATGCAGGCGATACTTCATTACTCATTTTATTACTCAGTTTAATTTATTTGCTGTTTTCCACACAACTTACTAGCACAAAACAACTTTGTACCTTGTGATGTGCGTTTTTCCATCAATAACGGATAGAAACAAAACACACATTCACCAACAACTGGCTTATTATTTAATACAAACTGGCAGTTGGGGTAACGGTTACACGCGTGAAAAATTTTTCCGAAACGTGATTTTCTTTGGAGTAGTTGCCCTTGTTTGCATTGGGGGCAGGCTATCGACGTCTCATTCGGTTTATCAATCAGTGCCGTATGTTCGCATTCAGGATAACGACTACAACCAATGAACATTCCATAGCGCCCTTGACGTAAAACTAAATTAGCTCCACATGCAGGACATAACTGCCCTTCAAGTTCTTTTACCACATGGCCGTTACTTTGCCCTTTTAATGAGCAAATATATTGACATGATGGATAACTAAAACATCCAAGAAATGGACCATGAATGCCATTGCGGATAACCAAAATAGAGCCACATTCAGGACAATATTCAGTTTCATCAGTGGAGAAAGGAACCATTTTTGCCATACCATTTTCACTTGAAATTTATACTTATATGACGTTAAGCAAGACTTTGAGTATTCAGTTAATTAACTCACGCGCACATAACCACCAGAAACCACAGCCACCTTACCCAATAATTCTAGTTCAAGGAGTTTTGTCATTACCTCAGCTATAGGTAATACAGAACGTTGCGCAATAACATCAACCGGCGTTATTTCATCACCTACGTTAACCAGCACATCAGCAAATGGCAACTCTGTTTGCTCAAACTGGGGTTTTACTTCTTCCTTTGCGCTTTCCATATGTAGCCATTGTAATGAACTGTAAACATGTTCCACAATATCCATTGCGTTTGTAGCCAGATATGCTCCCTGTTTTATCAACCAGTGATTCCCTTCGCTGACTGAGCTCCCCAAAAACCCTGGTAATGCAAATACATCCCTTCCCTGTTCAAGAGCACAACGAGCTGTAATTAATGAACCGCTGTTTTGACTCGCTTCTACAACAATAACTGCCGAACTTAATCCACTGATAATCCTATTTCTTTTAGGGAAGTTTTTTGCACGTGGAGGGGTATCCGGAAAAAATTCA
The DNA here is from genome assembly GCF_042879375.1 of Photorhabdus sp. RM323S. Taxonomy (NCBI): domain Bacteria; kingdom Pseudomonadati; phylum Pseudomonadota; class Gammaproteobacteria; order Enterobacterales; family Morganellaceae; genus Photorhabdus; species Photorhabdus sp. RM323S. The sequence goes on along the minus strand of NZ_JBHFKZ010000064.1, from coordinate 22,521 downwards.
GAAACAAGGGCTCCTCCCTCCTCTATTTGCTTTGCTAATAATCCGTGTCTATAAGGATAAATCTGATCAAGACCGCTACCTAATACAGCTATTGTTTGACCACCACTATCCAGAGCAGATCGGTGACAAATACCATCAATACCAATAGCTAAACCGCTAGTAATAACTAACCCATGTCCAACCAATTCACCTGCAAAAATTTTTCCCCATTTCTCGCCATAATAGCTTGCTGCCCTGCTCCCTACCATCGCCACCTGCTTCTTTAAAAGAAGATCTAATTTCCCTGACACAAAAAGCGCAAGAGGTGGGGTATGTATTTGCTTCAATAGCGGTGGATACAAAGGATGAGAATATGTCAATAAATGGTGTTCCGGCTGTTCCAGCCATTTTAAGCATGAAGCTAGCAAGGTTTTATTCGCCTTAGTAAATTGCAAACATTGTGCTGACGTTAACCCACTATCCTTAAGCACGATGAGATAACGATTCCCAGCATGCAGTAATTTCTCTGTAATATTAGCTGCTTTTTCTGTTGCTAAATGAGAGATCATCTTCATTCGCAACCATACTTCCATAGCTTCCATGTTGTCATCCTGACTGAGATTGACGGACAGAACCAAACTGCTCAATTAGCAATCAATACTGTCAATCTAAACGGGAAATGTCTAGAATAGACATAAAATACCACTCACATTTTGGACACAGATCTAAATATATATGTCAGTATTACAAGTATTACATTACCCAGACGAGCGGCTTCGCACTATTGCAATGCCTGTTAAAGAAGTTAATGCGGAGATTCAACGTATCATTGATGATATGTTTGAAACTATGTACATAGAGGAAGGCATTGGCCTGGCAGCAACACAAGTTGATATTCATCAGCGTATTATCGTTATTGACGTATCTGAAACTCGTGATGAACGCCTTGTACTGATAAATCCAGAGTTACTGGAAAAAAGTGGTAATACTGGGATTGAAGAAGGCTGTTTGTCTATTCCTGAACAGCGAGCACTAGTGCCACGAGCTGAAAAAGTCAAAATCAGGGCGTTAGATTACAATGGTCAATCATTTGAATTACAAGCTGATGGCTTACTAGCTATTTGTATTCAGCACGAGATGGACCATTTAATTGGTAAGCTTTTTGTGGATTACCTATCTCCACTGAAACGCCAGCGTATACGCCAGAAAGTAGAAAAATTGGATAAGCAAAGAGCCCGAACCAAATAAATTATATTAATACAGGAAATAAACGTGTCTGATTCTTTACGTATTGTTTTTGCCGGAACACCTGACTTTGCGGCACGCCATTTAGAGGTTTTATTAACGTCTCAGCATGAGGTAGTTGGCGTTCTAACTCGACCAGACAAACCGGCAGGAAGAGGTAAAAAACTGACATCCAGTCCTGTAAAAGTACTGGCTGAAAAACATAATATTACCGTTTTTCAGCCAGCCACTTTGCGTTTAGAAGAAAACCAGCAATGGATTCTGAAACAGCAACCTGATGTTCTCATAGTTGTAGCCTATGGATTAATCCTCCCTAAGGCTGTTTTAGATATTCCAAGATTAGGCTGCCTGAACGTACACGGCTCTCTATTACCACGTTGGCGTGGTGCAGCACCGATTCAACGTTCACTCTGGGCCGGTGACACGGAAACCGGCGTAACGATCATGCAAATGGATATAGGCCTTGATACTGGCGATATGCTATATAAAGCAAGCTGTCCTATTACACTTGAAGATACTAGTGCCAGTTTATACGAAAAACTAACCAATATTGGGCCAGATGCACTGCTTAAAACATTATCATTAATAACATCAGGTAAAAGCCAGCCTGAAACACAAAGTGAAAAGTTGGTTACCTACGCTGAAAAACTAAGCAAAGAAGAAGCCAAAATAAATTGGAAACTATCTGCAACCCATCTTGAACGCTGCATTCGTGCATTTAATCCTTGGCCCATGAGCTTTTTCGAGATGGAAGAGCAACCTGTTAAAATCTGGAAAGCAGAAGCCATTGAAAAACAAATTTCGGTAGAACCAGGAACTGTCTTAAAAGCAGACAAAAAAGGTATTCATATTGCCACTGCCGATGGAATTTTGAATATCACGCAATTACAACCTGCTGGTAAAAAAGCAATGTCAGCCGCAGATCTACTTAACTCTAAACGTGAGTGGTTTACGCCAGGTAATAAAATCAACTGAATACTATTCTATGTAAACTCTCTCTCACAAACTTTCTCTTAATGCTGACTCTTGTCAGCCTTTTTAACTATGAAAAATACATATAATCTACGAAGTATCACCGCGAAAGCAATCAATCAAGTTCTGGACCAAGGGCAATCTCTCAGTACGATATTGCCTGAACTTCAACGAAATATCACTGATAAAGATAAATCTTTGTTGCAGGAGTTATCTTTCGGGGTATTACGTGTATTACCTCAGTTAGAATGGATAATAAGTCAATTAATGGAAAAACCATTAAAAGGTAAGCAACGTATTCTTCATTACCTGCTTATGGTTGGCATATACCAACTTACCTATACCCGTATCCCAGCTCATGCAGCACTTGCTGAAACAGTAAATGGAGCCGTAACTCTGAAATATCCTCAGCTAAAAGGATTAATTAATGGTGTCCTTCGCCAGTTTCAGAGGCAGCAATTGCAATTAATGGAGCGTTCACAAAACAGTCCCAGCAATCACTTACATTCTGAATGGTTATTAGCTAAAATCCAAAAAGCCTACCCGCAAGAATGGCCGCAATTTATTGAAAATAACAATAAGAAACCGCCCATGTGGTTGCGAGTTAATCGAATATACCATAGTCGAGATGAATATCTTTCTCTTCTCCATAAAGCCGGAATTGATGCAGAACCAGCTATCGAATTACCTTTTGCTATCCGTGTAATTTTCCCCTGTCCGGTAACAATATTACCTGGATTTGATAAAGGTTGGGTGACTGTTCAAGATGTATCTGCACAAGGGTGTGCCGAGTTATTACAACCAATCAATGGAGAGAAAATTCTCGATCTTTGTGCCGCACCAGGAGGGAAAACAACACATATCCTAGAAATAGCGCCAAAAGCCCAAGTATTAGCTGTAGATATTGATGAACACAGGATCAAACGAGTAAAAGAAAATCTCCAGCGCCTTAATTGCCATGCAACAGTAAAAACCGGTGATGGACGCCACCCTAAATATTGGGCAGAAGGCCAGCAATTCGACCGTATCCTTCTGGATGCACCTTGTTCAGCAACAGGAGTAATCCGTCGCCACCCTGATATCAAATGGTTACGCCGCGAAGAAGATATTGCTCAATTGGTTCAATTACAATCTGAAATTATTGATGCAATCTGGCCATATTTAAAGAGAGGCGGGACATTAGTATATGCAACCTGTTCTATTTTGCCGGATGAAAATAGCCAGCAAATCAGCTCGTTTTTAAAACGCCACCCAGATGCCAAACTATCGGGAACAGAGACAGGAGATAACCTAGGAAAACAAATAATACCTGAATTCAATGGTGGTGATGGTTTCTTTTACGCTCGATTAATTAAACAGTAATATATCTCCACAATTTATAAAGATAATTATCTGTTTCTAACAAGTTAGAGAATACTATGAAAATAATTATTCTTGGTGCAGGTCAAGTTGGCGGTACATTAGCTGAAAATCTAGTAGGTGAAAATAACGATATCACTATAGTCGACACTGATCCCAACCGCCTGCACCAACTACAGGATAAATTCGACCTCAGGGTAGTCAATGGTCATGGTTCTCATCCCAGAGTATTAAGAGAAGCTGGTGCTGAAGATGCTGATATGTTAGTTGCTGTAACTAATTCTGACGAAACTAACATGATTGCATGCCAAATTGCTTATTCCTTATTTAATACACCAAATAAAGTTGCGCGAATACGCGCAGCAGAGTATATCCGTGAATCAGATAAGCTTTTTCTGCCTAACGACATTCCTATTGATTATCTTATTTCACCAGAGCAACTCGTCATAGATTATATTTATAAACTAATTCAGTATCCTGGCGCTTTACAGGTTGTTAACTTTGCCGAAGGTAGAGTAAGTATTGTTGCAGTAAAAGCTTACTACGGAGGTTCACTTGTAGGAAATGCTCTTTCTTCACTTCGTGAACACATACCACATATTAATACCAGAGTTGCTGCCATATTTCGCCAGGATCGGCCTATAAGACCACAAGGCTCTACAATTATTGAGGCTGGTGACGAGGTTTTTTTTGTGGCTGCATCACAACATATTCGTGCTGTAATGAGCGAACTTCAACGCTTAGAAAAGCCTTACAAGCGTATTATGATCGTTGGTGGTGGTAATATTGGTGCCGGACTTGCCCTACGTCTCGAAAAAGATTACAGGGTTAAATTAATTGAACGAAATCAGCAAAGAGCCACAGAACTAGCCGAATTATTACACGACACTATTGTTTTCTATGGGGATGCATCTGACCAAGAGCTATTAGCCGAAGAACATATAGAACAGGTAGATGTATTCATTGCCCTAACCAACGATGACGAAGCAAATATCATGTCTGCAATGCTTGCCAAGCGCATGGGAGCCAAAAAAGCCATGGTTCTCATTCAGCGTAGTGCATATGTTGATTTAGTACAAGGAGGTGTCATTGATATTGCAATCTCTCCACAGCAAGCAACTATTTCAGCTCTATTAGGTCATGTTCGTAAAGCAGATATCGTAAGTGTTTCCTCATTACGTCGTGGAGTAGCGGAAGCTATCGAAGCAATTGCTCATGGAGATGAAAACACTTCAAAGGTTGTCGGCCGAGCTGTAGGTGATATTAAATTGCCACCAGGTACTACAATTGGAGCAATAGCACGCGGTGACGAAGTGATTATTGCTCATGATTACAGTGTAATCGAACAAGGAGATCATGTAATTATGTTTATTACAGATAAGAAATTTGTTCCCGAAGTAGAAAGACTATTCCAACCAAGCCCTTTTTTCCTTTAGGAACCAAAAATAATTATCTACCAGTCGTATAATTCAAACACAATAACTGAGACAACTTAACACATTTTAATTAACAGGATGATTGAAAGAATATGGTGAACTTTTTAAAACAGTTTGTAAATTTACTATGAAGAGCAACTCTACTAATCCCTCTGCTGACGGGATTATTGATATGATCTTGAAAAATATCTTGCTGTCATTAGCTATTTTCTATGCAATGAAATTAATAAATAAATCATATAGTAAAAAAAGAGATTGAGGCTATGCCAGAAACCCCAACTACTAAAGAAAAATTATTAATAAAAATCCGTAGCTTACTAAAAGAGTAAAAATAAACCTATTAGAACTAAAAGGCCAGTGGTAATAAATCTAATAATCCCTTACCACTGGCCTCCCAGTTACTTGCCTTGTCATGTTTTCCTTTCCTCTGGTAACTTCCTTTTCCTTTTTTATTTTTCTCAATTCTCTGTTTGAATAATGGATCACGTAGTAGAGCTTCAATAGCATTATTCTTTATCACGCCTTTTTTATGGTGATATATAATCATCATATTCCTCTATCATATTAATTGGCCTAAAAACACACCAATTGTACTCTCTGAATCATCCATAATAAAGAAAAATTACTTATTCCTTATTTGAAGCTCCTTGTTCTAAAGTTTCAAGAATAGAACAATAAGTACTTATATGAGAACTCCCACAGCAAGCATCACTTAACATCTTAAGTGAATCACGCATTTTTAGCATTTCAAGAAGTTTTTCTTCTACTTCCATCAACCTAGAATCTACAATTTGCTTCGACTCTTCACAAGTATGATGATCTGGATCTACACGAATAGACAATAATTCTGTGATAGCTTCCAATGTAAATCCCAGCTGCTTGGCATAACGTATAAACCGAAGGCGCTGTAAATCTTGCTCTGTATAAAGCCTATATCCCCCCTCTGTACGGTTCTGATGTTCCATCATTCCTTGTTTTTCATAGAAACGTACTGTATCAGGGGTCACATTAGCTAATTTAGCTAGTTGGCCAATACGATACATCTTCATATCTCCTACAATAAACACGCTATTTGAAATATCAGCATAACAGGATAGAAAGAAATAAGTGAGAAATTCAAATATACAGATATAAAAAAACCGGGATAAACCCGGTTCTTTTATACATCCCTACAGATTACTCTGCAGTCGCAACTTCTGTTTGAGGCTCAACAGCACGGTCAACAAACTCGATGTATGCCATCGGAGCATTATCACCAGTACGGAAGCCACACTTAAGAATACGAGTGTAACCACCTGCACGGCTCGCAAAACGCGGGCCCAGCTCATTAAACAGTTTTGCCACGATTTCGTTATCACGAGTACGGGCGAATGCCAGACGACGATTAGCTACGCTATCGGTCTTGGCAAGAGTAATCAGCGGCTCAACGACGCGACGCAGTTCTTTCGCTTTAGGCAGAGTCGTCTTGATGATTTCATGACGGACCAAAGAACCTGCCATGTTGCGGAACATAGCTTGGCGATGGCTGCTGTTGCGGTTCAATTGACGACCACTCTTACGATGGCGCATGACCTTATCCTTCTCAGTAAAACCTTAACCTGTGATCTAGTTATTCATCAGCAATACTTGCTGGTGGCCAGTTTTCCAAGCGCATGCCTAGAGATAAGCCACGTGAAGCCAGTACGTCTTTGATCTCTGTGAGAGATTTTTTACCCAGGTTAGGTGTCTTAAGCAACTCAACCTCGGTACGCTGTACCAAATCACCGATGTAGTGGATAGCTTCTGCCTTAAGGCAGTTAGCAGAGCGGACAGTCAATTCCAGATCGTCAACAGGGCGCAGCAAGATCGGATCAAACTCTGGCTTCTCCTCTTTTACTTCTGGCTGACGTACATCACGTAAATCAACAAAAGCTTCCAGCTGTTCAGCCAAAATAGTAGCTGCACGGCGAATCGCCTCTTCAGGATCGATTGTACCGTTAGTTTCCATCTCGATAACCAACTTGTCCAAATCGGTACGTTGTTCTACACGCGCTGCTTCAACATTGTAGGCAATACGCTCTACTGGGCTATAACAAGCGTCTACTAACAAACGACCAATAGGGCGCTCATCTTCTTCCGAATGAATCCGGGCAGAAGCCGGCACATAACCCCGACCACGCTGAACTTTAATGCGCATGCTTATAGAAGCAGTTTCGTCAGTCAGGTGACAGATTACATGTTGCGGCTTGACGATTTCGACATCTCCGTCATGGATAATATCGGCTGCAGTCACAGGGCCAATGCCAGACTTATTCAAGGTAAGAATAACTTCATCTTTACCCTGAACTCTTACCGCCAGCCCTTTCAGGTTGAGGAGAATCTCCAGGATATCTTCCTGTACACCTTCTTTGGTGCTGTACTCATGCAGTACACCATCAATCTCAACCTCAGTCACCGCACAACCCGGCATAGACGAAAGCAGAATACGGCGCAGTGCGTTGCCTAGAGTATGACCAAAGCCACGCTCTAAAGGCTCAAGGGTCACCTTGGCGTGCGTCGAACTGACTTGCTCGATATCAACCAGGCGCGGTTTTAGAAACTCTGTCACAGAACCCTGCATTGTGTCCTCTCTTTGGTGCTAAGCTTTACTTAGAGTAAAGCTCGACGATCAGGTGTTCGTTGATGTCAGCGGACAGATCGGTACGTTCTGGAGTACGTTTGAACACACCTTCCATCTTCGCAGCATCAACCTCCAACCAAGTTGGTTTCTCACGCTGCTCAGCCAGCTCTAAAGCCGCCTTGATACGAGACTGCTTTTGCGATTTTTCGCGAACGCTGACTACGTCATTCGGGGATACCTGATAAGAAGCGATGTTAACAACGCGACCATTTACCATGATAGCTTTATGGCTTACCATTTGGCGTGATTCAGCACGAGTAGCACCGAAACCCATACGGTAAACAACGTTGTCCAGACGACCTTCCAGCAAACTCAGCAGGTTCTCACCTGTATTGCCTTTCAGACGAGTTGCTTCTTTATAATAGTTACGGAATTGACGTTCTAGGACACCGTAAATACGGCGCACTTTTTGTTTTTCACGTAACTGTACACCGTAGTCAGACAGACGCGGTTTACGTGCGCCATGCTGTCCAGGTGGTTGTTCCAATTTACACTTGGTGTCAATCGCGCGAACGCCAGACTTCAGGAACAGGTCTGTACCCTCGCGACGGCTCAGCTTGAGCTTAGGACCCAAATATCTTGCCATTTTCTTTCTCCAACAAACCTAAAAAAATAAACGCTATTAAACGCGACGTTTTTTAGGTGGACGACAACCGTTATGAGGGATCGGAGTCACATCAGTAATGTTAGTGATGCGGAAACCTGCCGCATTTAACGCTCGGATAGTTGACTCGCGGCCAGGACCAGGTCCTTTAACCATAACTTCCAGGTTCTTAATTCCGTATTCTTTCACTGCTTCGGCACAGCGCTCTGCTGCAACCTGAGCCGCAAACGGAGTAGATTTACGAGAACCACGGAAACCGGAACCACCCGCAGTTGCCCAACCCAGAGCGTTACCCTGACGGTCAGTAATGGTCACGATGGTGTTGTTGAAAGAAGCATGGATATGAGCCACACCGTCAGAGACTTGCTTTCTTACACGCTTACGTGCACGAATAGGTGCTTTTGCCATTATACAATACCCCGATTATTTCTTGATCGGCTTACGTGGACCCTTACGGGTACGTGCATTGGTCTTAGTACGCTGACCGCGAACTGGTAGACCACGACGGTGACGTAAACCACGATAAGTACCAAGATCCATCAGACGTTTGATGCTCAGGGTTACTTCACGACGCAGATCACCTTCTACAACGTATTTGGCAACTTCGTCACGCAGCTTGTCAATTTGCTCTTCAGACAGCTCACTGATCTTAACATGTTCAGCAATACTCGCTGCAGCACAAATGGCTTGAGAACGAGTTTTACCGATTCCGTAGATCGATGTTAAAGCGATTACGGTATGCTTCTGATCAGGAATGTTAATGCCTGCTATACGGGCCACTATGCACTCCTACAATTATTTACGGCAACACCATTCTGAAAAGCCCGTTTTCAGGATACTCAAACAATGTTGCTGTGATATAAAAAAGATTGGCTGGCTAATTTAGCCAGCTCAAACCGACTTTGCAAGAAAAATATGCTATTTTATTAGCCTTGGCGTTGTTTATGCTTAGGCTCTGCACTACAAATCACACGAACAACACCGTTACGCTTAACGATTTTGCAGTTGCGACATAATTTCTTGACGGAAGCACGAACTTTCATTTTTACTCTCCGTAACTTCTCAAGCAAACCAATCAGCGGTTATAACCTTTAAGGTTTGCCTTCTTCAGTGCAGACTCATACTGACTTGACATCATCAGAGTTTGCACTTGAGCCATAAAGTCCATGATGACCACAACTACGATAAGTAGCGAAGTACCGCCAAAATAAAATGGTACCTTCATCGCGTCACGCATGAACTCCGGGATTAAGCAGATAAAAGTAATATACATCGCACCAACTAAAGTCAGACGTGTCATTACCTTATCAATGTACTTGGCCGTTTGCTCTCCCGGACGAATTCCTGGTACAAATGCACCGGACTTCTTCAGGTTATCTGCTGTTTCTCTCGGGTTAAAAACCAACGCTGTATAAAAGAAACAGAAGAAGATGATTGCAGACGCGTAGAGTAACACATAAAGCGGTTGCCCAGGCTGCAAATACATTGAAATAGTAGTCAGCCAGTTCCAACCAGTTCCACCCCCAAACCAAGACGCTATGGTACCAGGGAACAGAATAATGCTGGAAGCGAAAATTGCAGGGATAACTCCAGCCATATTCACTTTCAACGGTAAATGTGTGCTCTGTGCAGCATAAACTCGGCGACCTTGTTGCCGTTTCGCATAGTTAACAACGATACGTCGCTGACCACGCTCCATGAAAACAACGAAGAAAGTTACTGCAAACACTAACACTGCAACCAACAGCAACAGGAGGAAGTGCAGATCGCCTTGCCGAGCTTGCTCAATGGTATGGCCTATGGCCGGCGGCAAACCCGCAACAATACCAGCAAAGATTATGATAGAGATACCGTTTCCAATACCACGCTCAGTAATCTGCTCACCCAACCACATCAGGAACATAGTCCCAGTAACTAGGCTCACAACAGCCGTGAAGTAGAAAGCAAACCCTGGGTTAATCACCAGCCCTTGCATTCCTGGCATATTCGGCAAACCAGTAGCAATACCGATTGACTGGAATATAGCCAGCACTAAAGTACCATAGCGAGTGTACTGGCTAATCTTACGACGGCCAGCTTCCCCTTCCTTCTTAATCTCAGCCAACGTTGGGTGAACCACCGTTAGCAACTGAATAATAATAGACGCAGAAATATACGGCATTATCCCCAGTGCAAAGATAGAAGCACGACTTAAAGCACCACCAGAGAACATGTTAAACATTTCAATGATGGTGCCCCTTTGCTGTTCGAGCAATTTGGCAAGCACAGTGGCATCAATACCAGGGATAGGAATAAAAGAACCAATACGGAAAACAATCAGCGCTCCAATAACAAACAACAGTCTGCGTTTCAGCTCGCCTAATCCACCTTTAGCGCTTTGAAAATCTAATCCTGGTTGTTTAGCCATCTGTTACTTATTCCTCAATTTTACCGCCGGCAGCTTCAATTGCCGCACGAGCGCCTTTAGTAACACGAAGGCCACGCACAGTTACTGCGCGTTTGATTTCGCCAGAAAGCATAACTTTTGCGAATTCAATTTGAGTGCCAACGATGTTAGCGGCTTTCAGTGCATTCAGATCGATAACATCGCCTTCAACGGTAGCAAAGTCAGACAAACGAACTTCTGCTGTAATCATTGCTTTACGTGAAGTGAAGCCAAATTTTGGCAAACGACGGTATAAAGGCATCTGACCACCTTCAAAACCGCGACGTACGCCACCGCCAGAACGAGATTTCTGACCTTTGTGACCACGGCCACCAGTTTTACCCAAGCCAGAACCAATACCACGACCTACACGTTTAGGCGCATGCTTGGCACCTTCAGCCGGAGACAGAGTATTTAAGCGCATCTGTTACTCCTCAACTTTAACCATATAGGAAACCAAGTTGATCATACCACGTATAGCAGGAGTATCTTCGCGCTCTACTGTATGACCGATACGACGCAGACCTAAACCAACCAAGGTTGCCTTATGTTTAGGCAGGCGGCCGATTGAACTGCGAATTTGTGTTACTTTAATAGTCTTAGCCATGGCCATTACCCCAGAATTTCTTCGACGGATTTACCACGCTTAGCTGCGACCATTTCTGGAGACTTCATGCTGTCTAAAGCATCCAGAGTTGCACGAACCACATTAATAGGGTTAGTGGAACCATAGGTTTTAGCCAGTACGTTACGAACACCAGCCACTTCCAAAACAGCACGCATAGCACCGCCTGCGATGATACCAGTACCTTCGTGAGCAGGTTGCATGAACACACGGGAACCGGTGTGTGTACCTTTCACTGGGTGATGCAGAGTGCCGCTGTTTAGTGCGACGGTTTTCATATTGCGACGGGCTTTTTCCATCGCTTTCTGGATTGCTGCCGGAACTTCGCGTGCTTTGCCGTAGCCAAAACCAACGCGACCATTACCATCACCGACAACAGTCAGTGCGGTAAAGCTGAAAATCCGGCCACCTTTTACGGTTTTAGATACGCGGTTTACCGCGATCAGCTTTTCCTGCAGTTCGCCAGCTTGTTTTTCGATGTGAGCCATCTTACACCTCTACCTTAGAACTGAAGGCCAGCTTCACGGGCAGCATCTGCCAGTGCCTGGACTCGACCATGATATTGGAAACCAGAACGGTCAAAGGATACATCTTTGATACCTTTTTCCAGTGCACGTTCAGCAATTGCTTTACCAACTGCTGATGCTGCTTCTTTATTTCCAGTGTATTTCAGTTGCTCATTGATAGCTTTTTCTGTAGTAGAAGCTGCCACCAAAGTTTCAGAACCGTTTGGTGCGATAACCTGCGCATAAATATGGCGTGGGGTACGATGTACCACCAGGCGAGTTGCACCCAGTTCCTGGAGCTTGCGGCGTGCGCGGGTCGCACGACGGATACGAGCTGCTTTCTTATCCATAGTGTTACCTTACTTCTTCTTAGCCTCTTTGATACGCACGACTTCGTCGGCGTAACGAACACCCTTACCTTTATAAGGCTCAGGACGACGATAGGCACGCAGTTCTGCCGCAACCTGACCGATTACCTGCTTATCAGCACCTTTCAGTACGATTTCAGTTTGTGACGGACATTCTGCAGTAATGCCTACTGGCAATTCGTGGTCAACTGGATGCGAGAAGCCCAGAGACATGTTAACAACATTGCCCTTGACTGCTGCACGATAACCAACACCTACCAGTTGAAGCTTCTTAGTGAAGCCTTCGGTAACACCAATAACCATGGCATTTAGCAAAGAGCGAGTCGTACCCGCCTGTGCCCAACCATCAACATAACCATCGCGTGGAGCGAAGGTTAGTTGGCTATCTACATGTTTAACTTCAACTGCGCTGTGGATTGTACGACTCAGCTCGCCGTTTTTACCCTTAATCGAAATAACCTGACCGTTGAGTTTTACCTCTACGCCGGCAGGAATGACGACGGGTGCTTTTGCAACACGAGACATTCTTTCCTCCCGATTAAGCTACGTAGCAGAGAATCTCGCCACCAAGACCTGCTTGGCGAGCTGCACGATCAGTCATTACACCTTTAGAGGTAGAAACAACAGCAATACCTAAACCAGCCATAACTTGTGGCAGCGCATCTTTTTTCTTATAGATGCGCAGACTTGGACGGCTTACACGCTGAATACTTTCTACGACAGCCTTACCCTGGAAGTACTTCAGTACTAATTCCAGCTCTGGCTTGGTGTCGCCTTCAATTTTAAAATCTTCAATATAACCTTCTTCCTTCAGCACTTTGGCAATTGCCACTTTCAGCTTGGAGGAAGGCATGGTGACCGCAACTTTATTCGCGGCCTGACCGTTACGGATACGGGTCAGCATATCCGCGATGGGATCTTGCATGCTCATCTGTCTTTACTCCCGTGATTCAATTGGTGACAATTACCAGCTAGCCTTCTTAAGGCCCGGAATTTCACCGCGCATAGCGGCTTCACGGACTTTAATACGGCTCAACCCAAACTTCCGCAAAAATCCATGCGGACGCCCAGTTTGGCGGCAGCGATTACGCTGACGAGAAGGGCTGGAATCACGTGGCAGTGTTTGCAGCTTAAGAACAGCATTCCAACGCTCTTCATCAGATGCATTCACATCAGAAATGATAGCTTTCAGTTCTACACGCTTAGTGAAGAATTTTTCAGCTAATTTCACACGTTTTACATCACGTGCTTTCATTGATTGCTTAGCCATGAATACCCTGCCTTACTTGCGGAACGGGAAGTTAAAAGCAGCCAACAGTGCGCGGCCTTCATCATCAGATTTCGCAGTTGTGGTGATAGTAATATCTAAGCCACGAACACGATCCACTTTATCATAATCGATTTCAGGGAAGATGATTTGCTCACGTACACCCATGCTGTAATTACCACGACCATCAAATGACTTCGCAGACAAACCACGGAAATCACGGATACGAGGTACAGCAATAGAAATCAGGCGCTCAAGAAACTCCCACATGCGTTCACCACGCAGGGTTACTTTACAGCCGATTGGATAGCCCTGACGGATTTTGAAGCCTGCAACTGATTTGCGTGCTTTGGTGATAAGTGGTTTTTGACCAGAGATTGCTGTTAGATCCGCTGCTGCATTATCCAGCAGTTTCTTATCAGCGATCGCTTCACCAACACCCATATTCAGGGTGATCTTCTCGACCCGAGGGACTTGCATGACAGAATTGTAGTCAAACTGAGCCATCAGTTTTTGGACTACCTCGTCTTTGTAGTAATCATGCAGTTTCGCCATCGTATTACTCCAAATTACTTGATAGTTTCGCTATTAGATTTAAAGAAACGAACTTTTTTACCGTCTTCAAATCTAAAACCTACACGGTCAGCCTTGCTGGTTGCCGCATTGAAGATTGCAACGTTTGAAACTTGAATTGCAGCTTCTTTTTCAACGATGCCACCTGGTTGATTCAGCGCCGGAACAGGCTTCTGATGTTTTTTAACCAAGTTGATACCTTCAACAATGACCTTCCCAGTAGAAAGAACCTGTTTTACTTTACCGCGCTTACCTTTATCTTTGCCAGTCAGCACGATAACTTCGTCATCACGACGGATTTTCGCTGCCATTGTCCGCTCCTTAGAGTACTTCTGGTGCCAGGGAGATAATTTTCATGAACTTTTCATTACGAAGTTCACGAGTTACCGGCCCAAAAATACGCGTACCGATAACTTGCTCACTCGTGTTGTTTAACAACACACAAGCATTGCCATCGAAGCGAATGACAGAACCGTCAGGGCGACGAACACCCTTCTTGGTGCGCACCACTACCGCTTTCAGGACATCACCTTTTTTCACTTTACCGCGAGGAATTGCTTCCTTGATGGTGATTTTAATGATGTCGCCGACATGTGCGTAGCGACGGTGCGAGCCACCCAGAACCTTGATACACATTACGCGACGTGCACCGGAGTTGTCGGCCACGTTCAGCATAGTCTGTTCTTGGATCATTTTAGTGCTCCGCTAAATGTCAACTACTACTGAGCCCACTTCATTGTTATGAAGAGGCCGTTCAAATACCCCATACCATGAGGGCGCGGCATTATAACACCACATCTCAGATATGGATAGAAAAAATAAACGGCCCATAATCTGAGCCGTTTACTCTATTCGAGTCAGCTTACAGAATCGCTTTCTCTACAACGCGAACTAAGGTCCAAGATTTAGTTTTGGACAATGGACGGGTTTCGCGGATTTCCACTACATCACCGATTCCACATTCATTGTTCTCGTCATGTACGTGCAGTTTAGTCGTACGCTTGATGAACTTACCATACAGAGGATGTTTCACCTTACGCTCAATAGCAACAACAATAGATTTTTCCATTTTGTCACTAACAACACGACCTTGCAGAGTACGGATTTTATCGGTCATTACGCACCCGCCTTCTCAGTCAGTAAAGTCTTAACGCGTGCGATATCACGACGCACTTGTTTCAACAGATGAGACTGTTGTAGCTGGCCACTTGCTGCCTGCATACGTAGGTTAAATTGTTCACGCAGCAGGTTCAGCAGCTCAGTGTTCAGCTCTTCAACGCTTTTTTCGCGCAGCTCTTGTGCTTTCATTACATCACCGTCTTAGTTACAAAGGTGGTTTTGATAGGCAGTTTCGCTGCTGCCAGCTTGAATGCTTCACGAGCCAGCTCTTCAGGCACACCGTCCATTTCATAAAGGACTTTACCGGGTTGGATCAAGGCAACCCAATATTCTACGTTACCTTTACCTTTACCCATACGCACTTCGAGTGGCTTTTCAGTGATAGGTTTGTCTGGGAATACACGGATCCAGATTTTACCTTGACGTTTAATTGCACGGGTCATAGCACGACGTGCCGCTTCAATCTGACGTGCAGTCAGACGACCACGGCCCACAGCTTTCAGACCGAAAGTGCCGAAGCTAACATCCGCACCTGCTGCTAGGCCACGGTTACGGCCTTTATGCACTTTACGGAATTTCGTACGCTTTGGTTGTAACATCAGCGACTCTCCTTACTTGCGGCCTTTACGCTGCTGCTTTTTAGGTTGCGCAGCCGGTTTTTCCGCCTGTTCAACAGCAGCCATACCACCCAAGATCTCACCTTTGAAGATCCATACCTTAACGCCGAGTACACCATAAGTGGTGTGCGCTTCTGAAGTATTATAGTCGATGTCTGCACGCAGTGTGTGCAGTGGTACACGACCTTCACGATACCATTCAGTACGCGCAATTTCAGCACCGCCCAAACGGCCACTTACTTCCACTTTAATGCCTTTAGCGCCCAAACGCATTGCGTTCTGAACTGCGCGTTTCATAGCACGGCGGAACATAACACGACGTTCCAGCTGCGAAGTGATACTATCAGCAACTAGTTTAGCGTCCAGCTCAGGCTTACGCACTTCAGAGATATTAATTTGCGCAGGCACACCAGCGATTTCCGCTACAGTTTTACGCAGTTTTTCTACGTCTTCACCTTTCTTACCGATTACGATACCTGGGCGAGCAGTGTGAATAGTTACACGGATGCTTTTAGCAGGACGTTCAATAACAATGCGTGAAATAGACGCTTTTGCCAGTTCTTTGTTCAAGTACTGGCGCACTTTAAAATCGCTGTCCAGGTTGTCAGCGAATTCTTTGGTATTCGCATACCAGGTAGAGTTCCAAGGTTTGACGATACCCAGGCGAATACCATTAGGATGTACTTTCTGACCCATTGCTAGTCTCCAGAGTCTCAGCGATCGGACACAACCACAGTAATGTGGCTGCTGCGCTTCAGGATGCGATCTGCACGACCTTTCGCACGAGGCATAATACGCTTCATGGTAGGGCCTTCGTCTACGAAAATCTTCGTGACTTTCAGATCATCAATGTCAGCGCCATCGTTGTGTTCTGCATTAGCAATAGCAGACTCAAGTACCTTCTTCACTAAACCAGCAGCTTTCTTGTTGGTATAGGTCAAAGTTTCCAGAGCTTGCGACACTTTCTTACCGCGAATCAGGTCAGCTACAAGGCGAACCTTCTGAGCAGAAGAACGAGCGTGGCGATGTTTAGCGATAGTTTCCATCTCTTCCTCCTACCTTAGCGCTTTTTAGCCTTTTTATCGGCCGCATGGCCGCGATAAGTACGAGTCGGCGCAAATTCACCTAGTTTGTGACCAACCATTTCGTCGGAAACAAAAACTGGTACATGCTGACGACCATTATGGACAGCGATGGTCAAACCGATCATGTTAGGAAAGATCGTTGAACGACGGGACCAAGTCTTAATAGGCTTTTTGTCTCCGCTTTCCACCGCTTTCTCTACCTTCTTCAGCAAGTGCAGGTCAATAAATGGACCTTTCTTGAGAGAACGTGGCATGGCTTATCCTCTAATTATTTTTTAGTACGGCGACGTACAATGAACTGATCAGTACGTTTGTTACTACGGGTCTTCTTACCTTTAGTTTGAACACCCCAAGGAGTTACAGGATGTTTACCAAAGTTACGACCTTCACCACCACCATGTGGGTGATCTACTGGGTTCATCGCCGTACCACGAACGGTAGGACGAATGCCACGCCAGCGACTTGCACCGGCTTTACCCAGAACGCGTAGCATATGTTCTGCGTTACCCACTTCACCTAAAGTAGCGCGGCAGTCAGACAGAACTTTACGCATTTCACCAGAACGCAAACGCAAGGTTACATAAGAACCATCACGAGCAACAATCTGAACATATGCACCAGCGGAACGAGCCAACTGACCGCCTTTACCCGGCTTCATCTCTACGTTGTGTACAGTAGAACCAACTGGGATATTACGCATTGGCAATGCGTTACCAGCTTTGATAGCTGCATCAGCACCAGATTGGATCTGATCACCAGCTTTCAGGCCTTTAGGTGCAAGAATATAACGACGTTCACCGTCTTTATACAGAACCAAGGCGATGTTTGCTGAACGGTTTGGATCATATTCCAAACGCTCAACTACAGCAGGGATACCATCTTTATTACGCTTGAAATCAATCAAACGATAGTGCTGTTTGTGGCCACCACCGATGTGACGAGTGGTAATACGGCCATTGTTGTTACGACCACCGGTTTTGCTGCTTTTTTCCAGCAACGGAGCATAAGGTTTACCCTTATGCAGCTCAGGGTTAACCACTTTAACAACGTGGCGACGGCCCGGAGACGTAGGTTTACATTTAACAATTGCCATTGTTCTTTACTCCTCCGACTTACTCTGCACCACCAATGAAGTCCATATTCTGGCCTTCCTTCAGAGTGACATAAGCTTTTTTCCAGTCGCTACGACGACCAATACGCTGACCGTGGCGTTTAGTTTTGCCTTTAACCAGCAAAGTGTTAACACCTTCAACTTCGACTTCAAACAATTTCTGCACAGCAGCTTTAATTTCTGCTTTAGTCGCGTCTTTTGCAACTTTGAGAACGATGGTATTGTTTTTTTCCATCGCTGTAGAAGCTTTTTCAGATACATGCGGCGCGCGCAGTACTTTCAGCAGACGTTCTTCACGGATCATGCCAGCATCTCCTCAACTTGCTTCACAGCATCAGCAGTCATAACTACTTTATCGAAGGCGATCAAACTAACTGGATCGATACCAGCTGCATCACGAACATCAACCTTGTACAGGTTGCGAGCTGCTAAGAATAAATTCTCATCAACTTCACCAGTGATAATCAGCACATCTTCCAGAGCCATTTCTTTCAATTTCTGAACTAGAAGCTTAGTTTTAGGAGCTTCTACAGAAAAACTCTCGACAACGATCAGACGCTCTTGACGTACCAGTTCAGACAGGATGCTTTTCAGAGCACCGCGGTACATTTTTTTATTAACTTTTTGACTGTGGTCCTGTGGCTTAGCTGCGAAAGTTACACCACCAGAGCGCCAAATTGGGCTCTTGATAGAACCAGAGCGTGCACGACCAGTGCCTTTCTGACGCCATGGTTTTTTACCTGAACCAGAAACTTCAGCACGGGTTTTCTGAGCACGAGTACCTTGACGTGCACCAGCTGCGTAAGCAACAACTACTTGATGCACAAGCGCTTCATTGAAATCACGCCCGAAGGTAGTTTCGGAAACAGTCAGCGCGCCTTGCGCGTCTTTCATTACCAATTCCATTCCTATCTCCTTGACGTTACGCCTTGACAGCCGGTTTTACGATCAGGTTGCCACCAGTTGCACCTGGAACAGCACCTTTGACCAGCAGCAGGTTGCGCTCAGCGTCAACACGTACTACATCCAGGCTTTGAACGGTTACACGCTCATTACCCAGTTGGCCTGCCATTTTCTTGCCTTTAAATACCTTGCCCGGAGTTTGGTTCTGACCGATAGAACCCGGAACACGGTGAGACAAAGAGTTACCGTGGCTAGCATCTTGGGTACGGAAGTTCCAGCGCTTAACAGTACCAGCAAAACCTTTACCTTTAGATGTACCAGTAACGTCGACTTTCTTAACCTCAGCGAAAATTTCAACGCTAATGCTTTGACCTACAGCGTATTCTTCGTCTTCAGACAGACGGAATTCACGCAGGATACGGCCAGCTTCAACACCAGCTTTAGCGAAATGACCTGCTTCAGGTTTGTTTACACGGTTAGCTTTTTTGCTACCGGTAGTAACCTGAATTGCACGATAACCGTCGCTATCCAGAGCTTTAACCTGAGTAACACGGTTATCTTCAATTTCGATAACAGTTACAGGGATTGAAACCCCATCTTCAGTGAAGATACGAGTCATACCCACTTTTTTACCGACTAAACCAATCATTGTTTCAACCTCTCAATCGTTCAATGACCTGATTAACCCAGGCTGATCTGCACGTCTACACCGGCAGCCAGATCCAGACGCATCAGAGCATCAACGGTTTTCTCGGTTGGCTCAACGATGTCAACCAGACGCTTATGAGTGCGAATTTCGTACTGATCACGTGCATCTTTATTAACATGCGGAGAAATCAGAACAGTAAAACGCTCTTTACGAGTCGGCAACGGGATCGGACCACGAACCTGCGCACCAGTGCGCTTAGCGGTCTCGACAATTTCCGCAGTTGATTGATCGATCAAACGATGATCAAATGCTTTCAGGCGGATACGGATTCTTTGGTTCTGCATGAGACCAGAGCTCCAACTATTTTATAAACGTAAATAACTACTCCTCGTGCCCATTTCGATTGATGGGAGAGTGTAATCGTTCAATATATAACCCCCATATCGGGAGTATTTTTAAATGGCAGAAAAGCAAAACACTGCACATTTACTGACTAACAAATCAGGCTTACTCAAAGTAAGCCCGCGTATTATACGCAAATCAATTAGCAAAGCAAGATACAGATGAAAATCTGTTCGGAATGAAATAAATGAGTGTAAAATAAGATGCCCTAGCTTTAGTAGATAGGGCATTTTTCCAGGACTATTCTCCTTCAAGAATCTGTGCCTGGGTATAATTTTGAATCCCCATGCGTTCAATTAATTCAAACTGAGTTTCCAGCCAATCAATATGCTCTTCTTCTTCATCTAAGACATCGATCATCAAATCACGACTAACATAATCATGAATCGAATCAGCATAAGCGATCGCTTCTCTCAAATCCTTGGCTCCTTGCAATTCTAGTTGCAAATCGGATTTGAGCATTTCTTCGATATCTTCTCCGATGTTAAGTTTTCCTAAATCCTGCAAATTAGGAATTCCCTCAAGAAAAAGGATACGTTCAATGTACCTATCAGCATGTTTCATTTCATCGATAGATTCATGATATTCCTTGTCATTAAGGCGGGTAAGACCCCAGTTTTTAAACATCCGGGCGTGCAGAAAATACTGATTAATTGCAACAAGCTCATTTCCAAGAAGTTTGTTCAAATGAGCAATTATTTTTTTATCACCTTTCATAGCCTACTCCTCCGCTTCCAGTACTTAAAGTGTAGTACCTATTCAGCAGAGTAGTAATAAACTTACCTTATTTTTTATCAAGCAACGTTATCTATCTTAGGCAGTTGTGCAATTTCCTCATTAATTAGCTCTCTGGCTTGGCGTATGCATTTACCACAATCACGGCCTACAGGCACAATACGTTTTAGTTCTCCGATAGAGTGAACACGATGCTGACGCACCGCGTTACGTATTGTTTTGTCACTCACCGCATTACATAGGCAAACATACATAAATAGCACTCTCTGGTACATATTATAGCTTATATTAAATAATAATGAGTATCATTTCAATAATCATTCGTATTTTAATTCTATGTCCAACTCTTCCAAACTTCCTTTCACCTCCATCAGATGGAAGTGGTTCACTCATCCACATAACATTCTGATAGATAAGACTTTTATCACTACTAGTAGCTTTATTAAACTTATGCCATCCTAAATAAAATTTAGCTAACCTGAGTTCTGGATAAGAAATTGACGAAGTGCCTGTTCCAAGAGCAAAGTTTTAGCGCCGGCTAAAAAACGCTCTGCGGAGGAACATGCAATGAACAAGCTAGTTGAAATTTTCTGCGATGTCGATGACTTTTGTCGTTTTTTCATTCCCCAATGGGACCAGTTTTGCCTCAATAAGGGGTATCGTCTACGTCGCCGACAAGGTCACATGTATCCCAGTGAAATCATGACCATCCTGATCCTCTTCCACATGTCTCATTACATTGATTTTAAAAACTTTTATCTGGAACATATTTGGCGATATCATCATAACGATTTTCCCACTCTACTCAGTTATACCCGTTTTATCAGTGTCGCCCCTTCCGTTTTAGTCCCCCTGTGCAGTTATCTGACACAATTAAAAGGGAAACCCACGGGAATTGCATTTATTGATTCCACGAGTTTGCGTGTGTGCCATAACATCCGTATTCCGCGAAATAAGGTTTTCAAGGGCGCAGCCCAACGCGGGAAAACCTCAATGGGGTGGTTCTATGGTTTCAAATTACACCTGATTGTTAACCATCACGGTGACATTCTGGCACTTAAAGTGACGCCGGGTAATGTCGATGATCGGGAACCTGTTCGTGAATTATCAAAAGAGTTAACGGGTTCTCTTTATGGTGACAAAGGTTATCTCAGCCAGGCATTGGCGGATGATTTAGCCCAAACCGGCGTCACTTTCATCACGAAAAAGCGCCGAAATATGAAAGCTTACATGCAATCTGAGTGGGATAAGATAATGTTATCAAGGCGTTTTATTATCGAAACAATTAATGGGCAATTAAAGACAATTTCTCAAATAGAACATTCTCGCCACCGAAGTATAAAAGGATTTCTGTTGACCGTTTTAGGTGGCCTGATTGCTTATTGCCTTAAATTGAAGAAACCATCACTGAAAGTTTTCTACTCAGAAGCAGATTTTTCAGTGACGGCTTAAACGAAATTCGGGTTAGCTAAACCAACCATATATTAAAGACACAGCAACTTGCTCTAGAGATGATAATTGGAAGGAAGGAGAAGGATCATTTGTTTACAATATTGCGGGATTCACATGTTTAGTTGTATGAGAACAAACTTGGCATAAGAACAAACGTTAACATATTCAATGATGAATGGGTGATAGGTATAGATGTGCCCAGAGCACCCCTGGTAGAACAAGCGGATAATACCCAAGGACAAACTACCAACTATCACAGTCAAAAACCAGAGACTAGAAGAAGTACCCGAAGATGATTCATGTAGGCAATTCAAGGAAAGGATATATGTAAAGACATCAACCGACAGACCCCTGATGTAATACCAGGGGTCTATTCTAAAACAAACCGAGTTCAAGCTTGCTCTAGGACTAAATATACGAGCTATTAAGC